>CANGMW010000185.1 GCA_947454695.1 Comamonadaceae bacterium
GACCTGATCTTGCTGGGTGAGCAGCATGACGCGCCCGACCACCACCGTATTGAAGCCGAGTTGGTGCAAGCCTTGGTGGCGCGCCAGACGCTGGCCGCGCTCGTACTGGAGATGGCCGAGCAGGACCGTAGCACGCACGCCCTGCCCGCGCAGGCCAGCGAAGAGGCGGTGCGCCAGGCGCTGCACTGGAACGCCGCCCAATGGCCATGGCGCGACTACGCACCGGCCATCATGGCGGCGGTGCACGCCGGTGTGCCGGTGCTGGGCAGCAACCTGAGCCTGAACGTCATGAAAGCCGCCATGGGCAACCGGGTGTTTGACGGCTTGCTCAGCGGCCCGGCGCTCAAAGCCCAGCAGCAACGCATCCGGATCGGCCATTGCGGCTTGCTGCCCGAGTCGCAAATCACGCCCATGACCCGCGTGCAAATCGCCCGCGACCAAGCGATGGCACAAACCCTCACCCGCGCGGCCCGGCCCGGTCAAACCGTGGTGCTGCTGGCCGGGCGCGGCCATGTGGACCGCGCGCTGGGGGTGCCCCAACACCTGGCCGACACGCTGCAACTACGCGCCATCGCCATGCAAGCCACCGGGGACGACGACATCCCCGGCGCGGCCTTTGACGCGGTGTGGCCCGCCCTGCCCGCGCCCGACATTGACCATTGCGCCACCCTGCGCGAGCGCCGGCGGGGTTGAGCAATCAGCCAGCCGGTTTTGAAACTTGAGACAATAGACCCATGAACCCTGTTTACATCCTCACCCTCTCCTGCCCGGACCGCCTGGGCCTGGTACATGCTGTCTCCGGCTTCTTGCTCGAGCGTGGCGGCAATATCGAAGAAGCCGCGCAGTACAACGACCACGACACCGGTCTGTTTTTCATGCGCGTGCAGTTCTCGTGCCCCGCGCTGAGCTATGCAGAATTGCAAGCCCAGCTCAAGCCGTTTGCCGAAGGCCTGCAGATGAATTGCCAGTTGCACGAGGCCACGCAGCTGATGCCTACCGTCATCATGGTGAGCAAAGAAGGCCACTGTCTGAACGACTTGCTGTTTCGCTGCAAGATCGGCCTCTTGCCGCTGGACGTGCGCGCCATCGTCTCCAACCACCGCGAGTTCTACCAACTGGCGGCCAGCTACAACATCCCCTTCCACCACATCCCGGTGACGGCGGCCACCAAGGCGCAGGCCGAGGCCAAGCAGTTTGAAATCATTCAAGCCGAAGGTGCGGAGCTCGTGGTGCTGGCGCGCTACATGCAAGTGTTGTCAGACGATTTGTGCCGCAAGCTCTCGGGCAAGGCCATCAACATCCACCACAGCTTTTTGCCCAGCTTCAAAGGCGCCAAGCCCTACTACCAGGCGCATGACCGCGGCGTGAAGCTCATCGGCGCCACCGCCCACTATGTGACCGCCGATCTGGACGAAGGCCCGATCATCGAACAAGACGTGGCCCGCGTGGACCACAGCAAAACCGTGGAAGACCTCACGGCCATCGGCCGCGACACCGAAAGCCAGGTGCTGGCCCGCGCCGTGAAATGGCACAGCGAACGCCGCGTGCTGGTGAACGGGCACAAGACGGTGATTTTTAAGTAAGCCAGCGCTGCAATAAGACGAAAGCCCCGAGTCTCACGACCCGGGGCTTTTGTATTTGAAGCGCTTGCTTCGATCAGGCCGGCTGGGCAGCCTTTTCTTTGATGTCCAGCTTGTCCAGTGCGGCGGCGAGTTGATCGACGCTGCGCTTGGGGTTGTGCAGTTTGTCCAGACCGAACAAGCCGATGCGGAAGGTGCTGAAGTCGGCCGGCTCGTCGCACTGCAGCGGCACGCCGGCGGCGGTTTGCAGACCCATGGACAGGAATTTTTTGCTGTTCTGGATCTCGGGGTCAGTGGTGTAGCTCACCACCACGCCGGGGGCCTTGAAGCCTTCGGCGGCCACGCTGACAAAGCCGCGTGACTCAAGCAGTGCACGCACTTGGTCACCCAGGGCGATTTGCTCTTGACGCACTTTCTCAAAGCCGTAATCACGTGTCTCGCGCATCACCTGGTCCAGCCGAACCAGAGCGTCGGTGGGCATGGTGGTGTGGTACATGTGGGCGCCGTTTTCATAGGTTTCCATGATCTGTAGCCATTTTTTCAGGTCGGCCGCGAAGCTGGAACTGCTGGTGGCGTCAATCGCCTGGCGGGCACGTTCGCTGAGCATGACCATGGCACAGGCGGGCGAGCCGCTCCAGCCTTTTTGCGGGGCGCTGATCAAGAGGTCCACGCCGGTGGCTTCCATGTCCACCCACATGCAGCCCGAGGCGATGCAGTCCAACACAAACAGACCGCCGACTTCGTGCACGGCGTCGGTCACCTTGCGGATGTAGTCGTCGGGCAGGATCATGCCGGCGGAGGTTTCCACGTGGGGGGCGAACACCACGGCCGGCTTTTGGGCCTTGATGGTGGCGACCACTTCGTCGACCGGGCAGGGAATCCAAGCGGCTTGCGAGCCGGAGCCGACACGGCGGGCTTTGAGCACGGTGGTCTCAGACGGGATGTTGCCCATGTCAAAAATTTGGGTCCAGCGGTAGCTGAACCAGCCATTGCGCAGGACCAGCACTTTTTTGCCGGTGGCGAACTGACGCGCCACGGATTCCATGCCGAAGGTACCGCTGCCGGGCACCAGAGCGGTGGATTTGGCGTGGTAGACCTCTTTGAGGATGCTGGAGATGTCCTTCATCACGTTTTGGAAACGCTTGGACATGTGGTTGAGCGCACGGTCGGTGTAAACGACTGAGAACTCCAAGAGTCCATCGGGATCGATATTGGGCAAAAGACCTGGCATGGTGCTCTCCGGAAAGTGGTGTCTTAAAAGGGTAATGAGCTTAGCACGCCCACCCGCAAAACACTTGCAAGGGCTCACAGACCCCTAGGCGATATGGTGGCTTCTTAAACGGCTTAGCCCTGAGCCTGCCCCATGGCCTGCCCCAGGCGCACCGCGCCGCCAGCCTGCCAGTCGGGGTTGAAGCGGATGGTGTCTTTGGGCCAGAGCAGCACTACGGTGGAGCCGAGCAGAAAACGTCCCATTTCGGCGCCCTGCGTCAGCCGGATGTCTTGCTGGGCATAGTCCCACTGGCGCACTTGGGCGGTGCGGGGCGGGTTGACCTGCCCGTGCCAGACGGTGGCCATGCTGCCCACCACGGTGGCGCCAACCAGCACCTGAACAAAGGGGCCGTGGGGCGTGTCGAACTGGCAGATCACCCGTTCATTGCGGGCAAACAGCCCCGGCACGCCGCGAGCGGTGACGGGGTTGACGGAGAACAAGTCGCCCGGCACATAGGTCATGCGCACCAGGCGCCCCTCTAAGGGCATGTGGATGCGGTGGTAGTCGCGCGGGCTCAAGTAGATGGTGGCAAAGCTGCCGTTCTCGAACCGCTGGGCCAGTGCCGCGTCGCCGGCCAGCAAGGCGGTGGTGCTGTAATGGTGGCCCTTGGCCTGAAAAATCTGGTCGCGCTCAATCGCACCGAGCTGGCTGATGGCGCCGTCCACCGGGCAGACAAAGTCGGCCTGCGCCAGGGGGCGGGCGCCGGGCTTCAAGGCGCGGGTGAAGAAATCGTTGAAGGTGGCAAACTGCGCCGGGTCCGACACCAAGGCCTCGTCCATGGCCACCTGGTACTTGCGGATGAAGCGGCGGATGATGCGGGTGGTGATCCAGCCCCAGCGGTGGGAGGCCACGAAACCGCCAAACACGGTGAGTGCCCGCTTGGGGTAGAGGTACTGCGGTAGCACGGCAAGACGATCTGACACGGGAGGCTACCTGTGGTTGTAGTGAACAAAAAATTATAGCGAGGCCTGCCCGCCCACATGACGCAGGACTAGAATCATTTGCCATGAACGCCCCCACGCCCGCATCCGAACTGAGTGCGCTTGAGCGCACGCAGCGCCAGTCGCAGATTGTGCAAGCCTTGCTGGCCGTGTTGCCACCGCACGCTTTGCTGTGGCACAGCGAGGACACCACCCCCTATGAGTGCGATGGCCTCACCGCCTACCGCCAGCGCCCGCTGGCCGTGGCCCTGCCCGAGACCGAAGCCCAAGTGCAAGCCGTACTCAAGGCCTGCCACGCGCTGGGCGCGCCGGTAGTGGCCCGTGGCGCGGGCACCGGTTTGTCGGGCGGCGCCATGCCCCACCCGCTGGGCGTGACGCTGAGCCTGGCGCGCTTTAACCAGATCAAAAGCATTGACGTGACCAGCCGCACGGCGGTGGTGCAAGCCGGCGTGCGCAACCTGGCCATCAGCGAGGCCGCAGCGCCTTACGGTTTGTATTACGCGCCGGACCCCTCCAGCCAGATTGCCTGCACGATCGGCGGCAATGTGGCTGAGAACTCGGGCGGCGTGCATTGCCTCAAATACGGCCTGACCGTGCACAACGTGCTCAAGGTGCGCGGCTTCACCATTGAGGGCGAACTGGTGGAATTCGGCAGCGAGGCCCTGGACGCCCCGGGCTACGACCTGCTCAGCGTGCTGATTGGCTCCGAGGGCATGCTGGCCGTGACGGTGGAGGTGACGGTGCGCCTGATTCCCAAGCCGCAACTGGCGCGCTGCATCATGGCGAGTTTTGACGACATGCGCAAAGCCGGCGACGCGGTGGCGGCGGTGATTGCCGCCGGCATCATCCCGGCCGGGCTGGAGATGATGGACAAGCCCATGACCATTGCGGTGGAAGCCTTTGTGCATGCCGGCTACGACCTCAACGCCGCGGCGATTTTGCTGTGCGAAAGCGACGGCACCCCCGAAGAGGTGGAAGAAGAAATCGGCCGCATGAGCGAGGTGCTGCGCCAGGCCGGCGCGACCGCCATCGCGGTGAGCCGCGACGAGGCCGAGCGCCTGCGCTACTGGAGCGGGCGCAAAAACGCTTTCCCCGCCAGCGGGCGGCTCGCGCCTGACTACATGTGCATGGACTCCACCATCCCGCGCAAACGCCTGGCCGACATCCTGGCCGCGATTGCGCAGATGGAAGAGAAATACCAATTGCGTTGCCTCAATGTGTTCCATGCCGGCGACGGCAACCTGCACCCGCTGATTTTGTTTGATGCCAACGACCCCGACCAGCTACACCGCTGCGAGTTGTTTGGCGCCGATATTCTGGAAACCAGCGTGGCCATGGGGGGCACGGTGACCGGCGAGCACGGCGTGGGCGTGGAAAAACTCAACTCCATGTGTGTTCAGTTTTCACCCGCAGAAAACGCGCAGATGCTGGGCTTGAAGCGCGCCTTTGATCCCAAGAGCCTGCTCAACCCGGGCAAGGTCATCCCCACCCACAACCGCTGCGCCGAGTACGGCAAGATGCTGGTGCGCAGCGGGCAAATCTCGCACCCCGATCTGCCCCGGTTCTGACGCGCGCGCATGTCGAGCACGCCGCCCACAACGAGCAGCGCCGGGGCTGAGGCCCCTGCCCCCATC
>CANGMW010000186.1 GCA_947454695.1 Comamonadaceae bacterium
AAGGACTACGGCAACATCCTGCAGACCTTCCGCCCCGGCCACGCCGACTACACCTATTTCCACAAGTACGGCATCCGCGACCCGCGCGGGGGCGGTCGCTCATCGGCCCGCCTGACCGCGCCCATGGTGGCGGCTGGCGCCGTGGCCAAGAAATGGCTCAAGGCGCAGTTCGGCACCGAGTTTCGCGGTTGCATGACGCAGATTGGCGAGATGCCCATCGGCTTTGAGTCCTGGGACCATGTGCCCCACAACCCGTTTTATGCGCCTGTGGCTGATGTGAGCGCGCTCGAAGCGTACATGGACAGCTTGCGCAAAGCGGGCGACTCCTGCGGCGCGCGCATTCGCATCACCGCCTCCCACATGCCGGTGGGCTTAGGCCAGCCGCTGTTTGACAAGCTTGATGCCGACATCGCATTCGCCATGATGGGCATCAACGCGGTCAAGGGCGTGGAGATTGGCGCCGGCTTTGCCAGCGTGGCCCAGCGCGGCACCACCCATGGCGATTCGCTCTCGCCGCAGGGTTTTAAAAGCAACAACGCCGGGGGCGTGCTCGGTGGCATCAGCACCGGGCAGGATCTGGAAGTGTCGATCGCCATCAAGCCGACCAGCTCCATCCTCACCCCGCGCGAATCCATCGACACGCAAGGCCAGAGCACCGAGGTGGTGACCAAAGGCCGGCACGACCCGTGCGTAGGCATTCGTGCCACGCCGATTGCCGAGGCCATGCTGGCGCTGGTGGTGATGGAGCACGCCTTGCAGCACCGCGCCCAGTGCGGCGATGTGCCGCAGGCCGCCAAGCCGATTGCCGGCAGCGCTTCTTAATTCAATACCCGACATCGCACCCCAAGGACGAGCCACCATGCCCACGATTCGCGTTGAAATGTTTGAAGGCCGCACGCCCGAGCAAAAGCAAGCCTTTGTCAAAGCGCTGACCGAAGCCGCCGTCAACACCATCGGCTCCTCCCCGGAAGCGGTGGACGTGATCCTGTTCGAGATCAAAAAATCCGACTGGGCCAGCGGCGGTGTGCTGTGGAGCGAAAAGAAAAAATAGTGCCCGACACACGTCGACACCTCGCGTCATTTGCGGCCCTCTCGGGCACGTACTTCGCGCACATCGGATTTTTCAACCCCTACCTTCCCCTGTGGCTCAAAGACATGGGGCTGGGTCTGGTGGCCATTAGCCTGCTCACCTCGGTGCAGTCGGCCACGCGCTTGCTCGCGCCCTACGGCTGGGGCTGGCTGAGCGACCACACCGGTGAGCGCGTCAAGCTTTTGCGCTTCGGCGCCACGGCGGCGTTGCTCTTGTCATTCGGTTTATGGTGGCAGGGGGGCGCCTGGTGGATTGCGCTGGTGCTGTTCCTGATGTTCCTCAACACCAGCGCCATGATGTCCATGAGCGAAGCGGCCATGGCGCATTTGGTGAGTGCAGGCGGCAGTTTTGATGCCAAGCGCTACGGTCGCGTGCGGCTGTGGGGCTCGCTCGGGTTTTTGGTGACGGTGTTCGCCGCCGGCGCCTGGTTCGAACACTTTGGCATGCAGCATTTCCCGGCGTGGACGGTGTTGTCTTTGCTGGCGGTGGTGGTCAGTGTGTGGTGCCTGCCCGACCTCAAAGAGGCCGCGCCGGTGCACACCGCCAAGCCCCCCATCCTGCCGGTCCTGCGCAAACGCCCGGTGCAGTGGTTTTTTGCGTCAGTGTTTTTCCACATCCTCTCGCACATGAGCGTGTACGGTTTCTTCTCGCTGTATCTGGATGCGCTGGGTTACAGCAAGACCATGATCGGCTTGCTGTGGGGCATCTCGGTGGTGGCGGAGATTGTGTGGTTCTTCACGCAAAGCCGCTGGTTGCCGCGTTTGCGGCTGACGGCCTGGCTGCTGCTGTGCAGCGTGGTGATGGTGCTGCGCATGGGCATCACCGCGGCGGGCGCCCAATGGCTGTGGCTGCTGATCCTGGCCCAGTGCCTGCATGCCTTCACCTTTGCGGCCCACCATGCCGTGTGCGTGGCCTTGTTGTCGCACCATTTCCCCGGCCAACTGCGCGGACGCGGTCAGGCCCTGTACGCAATGCTGGGTTATGGCCTGACGGGCGTGTTGGGCGGTGCAGTGGGCGGCGTGCTCAGCGCGCAGCTGGGGCTTCAGAGTGTGTTCTGGGCTACTCTGGGCACCAGTGTGCTGGCCGCCGTGTGTGCCTGGCGCGGCTGGCGCTTGCCGCTGCCGCACTGAGCAACTAACTGACCCCCAGCCAAGCTAAGCGGGGGTGGATGCGTCGCAGGTTTTTTCTACGCCCGAGTCTTCACCCAAGTTGTCACCCAAGTCGTTGTGCAAGTCGGTGTGCAAGTCTTAGCGCGTCAGGCGTTCATGCACCCACTGCGCAACCGACAGCAGCTGGTGGTCCTGGCCGTGGCGGCCCACGAGTTGCAGGCCGATGGGCAGGCCATGACCGCTTTGGGCAATCGGCAGATGCACACAAGGCAGACCCAGCAAGGACCAGCTGCGGCAGAACATCGGGTCGCCGGTGGCACCCAGGCCGGCCGGGGCCTCGCCGGTGGCGCTGGGGGTGATGAGCACGTCGTAGCGATCAAACAGGCCATCCATCCGGGCACGCCAAGCCAGTGTCTGCAACAGGCCTGCGGCATGGGTGTCGCCATGGATGGCCATGCCCTCGGCCATCAAGGCGTTGAGCCGCTCGCTCATGCGCGGGGCGAAGTGGGCGCGCTCATGGCTCAAGGCGCGCGCCATCTCAAAGGCCATCACGCTTTTTTGCAAGGGAATCAAATCGCCGAAGTCTTGGGGTTCGACCACGTCGTCGCTGCTGGCCGCGTGCGTGCTGAGCGTGCGTTGGGCGTTTTGCCACATCGCTTGCGTGTCGGCATCGGCCTCGGGCCAGATGGGGGACTTGAACCAGCCCACGCGCGGTGCCTTGGTGTCGCTCAAATGCGCCAGACGTTCATCGGAGGTGAGCACCGCACCGAGCAGACCCACATCGGCCACGCTGCGGCCAAAGCCGCCAATCACATCCATGGTGGGCGAGAGGCTTTTCACGCCGGCGCCGGGCACACGGCCCAGACTCGGCTTGTAGCCCACCACGCCGCAGTAGGACGCGGGGCGGATGATGGAGCCGGCGGTTTGCGTGCCCAGGGCCAGCGGCAGCATCTGGTCGGCCACCGAGGCGGCTGAGCCGCTGGACGAGCCGCCCGGCGTGTGCGCGGTGTTGTGCGGGTTGCGCGTGGGGCCGGGCTGGAAGTAGGCGAACTCGGTGCTGACGGTTTTGCCCATGACCACCGCGCCGGCCTCTTTGCACAGGGCGGTGGCGGCCGCGTCGAAAGCCGGACGGTAGCCGGCAAAAATAGCCGAGCCGTAAGTGGTGGGCATGTCGGCGCTGTCCATCAGGTCTTTCACACCGAGTGGCAGTCCGTGCAGCAGGCCGCGCACCGGGCCGGCGTCGAGTGCACGCGCCTGGGCGATGGCGCCATCCGCATCCAGATGCGCGAAAGCGTGGATCTCACCTTCGCGCAGATCAATGCGCGCCAGGCACGCGCGCACCATCGCTTCGGCGGTGATCTCGCGGCGGGCCAGCAGGGCAGCGGCCTGGGAGGCACTCAGTTGGTTCAGGGCGGGGGTCGTCATGTGTCGTCCTATTGGTTTTTGTTGAGTCCAAAGATGGCATGGTAGCCCAGTGGCACAATGTCTTTCACGTCGATTACCTCCTCACAGGTCTCTTATGAAAACAGCCTTGGTCATCAATGGCCCCAATCTGAATTTGCTGGGCTCTCGCGAACCCGCCGTGTACGGCGCACAAACGCTGGCCGATGTGCAGCAGCTGTGCGAGCGCACCTGCGCGGCCAACGGCTTGAAGCTGGACTTTCGCCAAAGCAACCATGAGGGTGAGTTGGTGGACTGGATCCACGAAGCGGGTCGCCTGCAAACCGCGGGCCAGCTCGCGGGGGTGATCCTCAACGCCGGCGCCTACACCCACACCAGCGTGGCCTTGCACGATGCGATCAAGGGCACGGGCGTGACGCTGATTGAGTTGCACATCAGCAATGTGCACGCGCGCGAGGCTTTCCGTCACCACTCGTACATCTCTGCGGTGGCCAAAGCGGTGATGGCCGGCTTCGGGGTCAATGGTTATGCTTTGGCGATTGCCGGATTGGCGCAGCTGTCCTCATGAAACCCACCCTCAAAATTGATTTCGTGTCCGATGTGGCCTGCCCCTGGTGTGCCGTCGGTTTGGGCGCACTGCAGCAAGCCTTGCAACGCACGCAGGACGACTTTGATGTGACGCTGCACTTCCAGCCCTTTGAGTTGAACCCGGCCATGGGGCCCGAGGGTCAGGATGCTTCAGAGCACCTCACCGAAAAATACGGCTCGACACCAGAGCAACAAGTGCAGATCCGTGAACGCATCCGCGCGCGGGGTGCCGAGGTGGGCTTCACCTTCAACCCGCAAGGCCGCGCGCGGGTCTGGAACACCTTTGACGCGCACCGCCTGCTGCATTGGGCGGGTCTGGAAGACGCGGCTAAGCAACTCGCTCTGAAGCAGGCCTTGCTGCAGGCTTATCACGGTCGCAGTGAGAATTTTTCAGAGTCGCAAGTGCTGGTGGCGTGTGCGGCAAGCGCAGGCCTGGACGGCGCGCGGGCACAGGCTATTTTGGACAGCGACGAGTTCGCACTTGACGTTCGCGAGCGCGAGCACTTGTACCAACGCAGTGGCATCCACTCGGTGCCCGCTGTCATCATCAATGACCAGCACCTGATTTCGGGCGGACAGCCCGCTGAGGTGTTCGAGCAGGCGCTGCGCGAGATCGTGGCGGAGATGCCTTTTCAACTGCGTTGATTCGAGCGCGGGGAGTTCAGCGCCACTGTGCGCGCGCGGCTTTCCCCGCCCTAACGGATTTCTGCCAGCGGCTCCACCGTCACGGCCACACTGAGCGTGTGTTGACCGCCGCCGTGGATCACCCCGCGAATCGGTGAGATATCGGCGAAATCGCGGCCGGTGGCCACCGTCACATAGTCCTCGCCCGGCGTGCCCCAACCGTCCCGGTTATTGGTCGGGTCCAGGTCATACCAGCCGCGCCCTTGCGTGGCGCCCGGCAGATCCGGCAAGTACACCGACACCCAGGCATGTGAGGCGTCACTGCCGATCAGGCGCGGCTGGCCCGGCGGCGGCTGGGTAAGCAAATAGCCGCTGACATAACGCGCGGCCAGCCCCATGCCGCGCAGGCAGGCAATCATGATGTGGGCAAAGTCCTGGCACACGCCCTGACGTTGGTGAAACGCCTCCAGCGCCGGCGTGTTCACTGCGGTGCTTTGTGAGGCGTAGGTGAACTCGGTGTGGATGCGCGTCATGAGGTCGCGCGCAGCCGCCAGCGCGCTGACGCCGGGCGCAAAACTGCTGCGTGCATAGGTCGTGAATTCGTCA
>CANGMW010000187.1 GCA_947454695.1 Comamonadaceae bacterium
ACTGATGCTGGCTTTGGGGTGTCTCTTGGCGGGCCAGTCGCCAGCGCAAGCCCAGGGGAGCGCAGGTAATCCGCCAAGTACAGCTGCGACAGGCACGCCTTGGCCTGCGGCCTGGCCCAAGCGCCCTTTTTTGGCCATTGATTCCAAAGCCCACTCGGATGAGGTCGGCTACCTCGCCCTGACACCCGATGACACCCGAGCCATCACGGCGTCATTTGACGGCAGCTTGCGGGTCTGGGATGTGCAAAGCGGCGAGTTGCTGCAGCGCTTCTTTTTACCCAAAGCATCGCCCAATGGCACCCATTTGCGGGCTTTGGCTGTGGCGCCAGATGGTCAACGCGTGGCGGTGACGGGTTTTGATGTGCGCAAGTCCATCTTCATCGTCTCACTGCAAACCGGGCAGATTGAGCGCACCATCATCGCGACGGACGACACGGCCTCTTTGGACTGGTCACGCGATGGCCGATTCATTGTTGCGGGCAAACCCGTCTGGTCCAACCCACGCGGTGTGCGTGTCTACAACGCCTTGACCGGGGCGGAAGTCTTCAGGGACGTGGACTATCCCTTGGGACTGGTGCACAGCGTTGAATTTCGTTCAGACGGTGCATTTTTTGCTTCAACGTTTGGCCCGGCAGAGGATGGCAAAGGCAACTCGTCCACCGTCAAACTGTACAAGCCGGATGGCGACACTTTCAAGCCGGTGGCCAGCCGCGTGCTCCAGTACGTCAGTACCCGCAGCCACTGGGATGCGCAGGGCAAAACCATTTTGGCGGGCCAGGGCGATAACAGCCAGCTCGATGGCGACACGCTGGTTCCCATCGTGTTTGAGTTGGACAAGCGCAATATGCCCGTAGGTACCGGCTTTGCACGGGTCATGCAGGACCCCAGCGCACGGTATTACTTTGGCTCCACCTGGTCTGAGTTCAACGCTGTCGGTTATTTGCGCCGATGGGAAGGTACACGCCGCACACTGCCTTCGACCGATCTCAAGTTGCCCGATCCCAAGATCATGGATTTTTCCGTGACGCGCAAAGGCGAAGTCGTCTACGTCAGCGAGGCCGGCACCGTGGCCATGGTCGACAAAAATTTCAAGCTCGCTTGGCGCGTGGCCCATGATGTGGCGCAATTTGCCCGCCGGCCCGATGCCTTGAAGGTCACCGATGCGGGCATGGTGTCCTTGCCCTTCACCACCGAGGAGGGCGAGCGTACTTTGGCTTTCAACTTGGCGTTGCCCGAGTTTGTTCCGGCCGCGCGTGTCAAAGACAACTGGAAATCGCCCTTGACCACAGCCTCAGGTATCACGCCCTTGTCCTGGGAAGGGACGGCAACAGGTACCGTCAACGGCATCAAGTTCCCCATGGTGGGACCGTCTGAGCGTTCTTTGTCTTTGGCCGTGCACAGCAGCGATCGTCATCTGGCGGTCGGTACCAACTGGGAGCGTCTGTACAAGCTCAACGCCAAGGCCGAACGCCAATGGGTCAAGTACCTCGGCTCCGATGTGGTGGCCGTCAATCTGATTGAATCCCGTGACTTGGTCTTGGCCGCCACCAGCAACGGCATGTTGTGGGTGCTGCGCTGGTCGACGGGCGAGGCGGTGATGTCGTACTACCTGCAACCCTCCAAGAAACGTTGGATTGCCATCAGCAGCGCAGGCCATTACGAGGCCAGCGTGGGTGCTGAAGACCTGGCCGGCTGGGTCGTGAACCCCGCCACGCAGCGCGTGGCCGACTTCATGCCCATGTCGCGTTTTCGCCAGACCTTGCAGCTCAGCGGGCTGGGACGTCAGGCTTGGGAGGCCGGGCGTGAAAAAGAGGCTGTTCAGACCTTGCTGGCGCGCCGTGGCGGCTCGTCACAGACGGCCGTGAGCGCGCCACCAAGCCCTGCGCCCGCTGCGGCTTCGTCGCCTAAACCGACACCCGCACCGAGCGCCCCGTTGGCGGCTCCAACACCGTCCCTGCCGCCAGCACCTTCTTTGCCGGTAACGCCCCCGTTGCCTGCTGCCAAGCCGGTGGTGGTCACGCCGCCCGTGGTAGCGCCGCCCCCCGTAACCACCCCCGCCACAGTGGCGGCCTCCGCTGCCAGCGAGGTGCCTGCGGATGTGATGGTGGCCACGGCGGTGAAGCTCGAAGAATTGCCCCCCCGCATCGAGCTGATTGCGCCGGGCTACCAGATCAGCACCCAGGACCGCAAGCTGCGCATCCGCTTCAAAGCGGTGTCCAGCCCCCAGGCGCCCGTGACGCAAGTGCGCACGCTGCTGGCCAGCACGTCCGTGTCCAACCGCAACTTGGCGATCACGGCCAAGCCCGCTAATGATGACGAGCGTGAAGTGTTCGTCGATATTCCGGCCGAAGACACGGAGATCCGGCTGATTGTTGAAAACAAGTTCGGCGCGTCGGTGCCCACTGTCATCCGGGTGAACTACATCGGCCCCAAACAGCAGGCCAGCAAAGGTAATCTGTACTTGCTGGCGGCGGGCGTGTCGATGTACGACAACAAGGACTACAACCTGGGGCTCGCTTCCAAGGATGCCCGTGACTTTGTGCAGACCATGGTCAAACAACGTGGCGCCATGTACGGCGAGGTGTTTGTCAAAGAACTGCTCGACAAAGACGCCTCCAAGGCGAATGTGGAGGCGGGTTTTGAATGGCTGAAGAAAAGCATGACGCCGCAGGACACGGCGATCGTGTTTTTTGCCGGCCACGGCCTGAACGACGGCCCGACCTATTACTTCATGACGCGCGACGCGGACTTGAAGCAACTGCCCACCACCGCCGTGCCCTTTAACAACATCCGCGCCTCACTCACCAGCTTGCCCGGACGCGCCCTGATTTTTGTGGACACCTGCCACTCGGGCAATGTGATGGGCAAGGTCGCCACCCGTCAGACGCGTGATGCGACCAACGCCATCAACGACCTGGCCAGTTCCGAAAACGGCTTGGTGGTGTTCGCGTCATCCACCGGCGGGCAGTTCTCGCAGGAAGACCCGGCTTGGGGCAATGGCGCTTTCACCAAAGCCGTGGTCGAAGGCTTGTTGGGCGCGGCGGACTTCAAGAAACGCGGGCGCATCACCTACAAAGGCTTGGACGCCTATGTGTCCGACCGGGTGGACGAACTCACCAAGGGTGAACAAACCCCGGTCACACCGGTCTTGCAAGGCGTGCCGGATTTCACGATTGCACAGGTACGCAGCTGAGCATCTCCCTACAATCGGGGGATGCAAAAGAAATACCTGATTTGGTGCGGTGTGGGCGTGGTCCTCCTGGGCGCGCTGGGCGCCTGGTGGTGGCTTCGTGGTAGCACCGAGGCGGTCCAGTACCGCACGGCCAAGTTAGAGCGGGGACCCTTGCTCGCAGCCATCTCCGCCACGGGTGCGGTCAGCCCGGTGACCCAGGTCACGGTGGGCACGCAAGTCTCGGGGCAGATCAAAGAACTCTATGTCGATTTCAACGCCGAGGTCAAAGCGGGCCAGCTGATCGCGCTCATTGACCCGGAAACCTTTGAGTACCGCCTGCGCTCTGCGCAAGCCGATGTGGACGCGGCACGCGCGGTGGTCCTCACGGCGCAGGCCACAGTGATGGCCGCGCGCGCGCAGGTTTCGCGCGCCAACACCGATTTGACGGAAGCTCGGCGCAGCCATGAGCGCAACCTCATGCTGGTGAGCAAGCAGTTCATCGCGCAAAGCGAAGCGGATAAATCCAACGCCCTGGTCAACACCTCGATGGAGGCGCTCAAAGCGGCCGAGGCGCAGGTGGGCGTGGCTGAGGCGCAGGTGAAAAGCGCACAAGCCAGCGTGGCCCAGCGCGTTGCCGCTTTGGCGCAAGCGCGCATTGATCTGGAGCGCACGCGCGTGACCTCACCGGTCAACGGCATTGTGATCAAGCGCTCCATTGAGCGTGGACAAACGGTGGCCGCGAGCCTGCAGTCGCCGGAGCTCTTCATCATTGCGCAAAACCTGCGCGAGATGCAGGTCGAGGCGGCGATTGACGAGGCCGATGTAGGCCGTATCCGCAGCGGCCAGAAAGCCACCTTCACGGTCGATGCGTTTCCCGGGCAGACCTTTGAAGGCCAGGTAGCCCAAGTGCGCAAGGCCGCGCTCAACGTGGCCAATGTGGTCACCTATGTGGCGGTCGTCACTTTCTCCAATAACGACGGCCGCCTGCTGCCCGGCATGACCGCCAATGTGCGGGTCGTCACCGACACCCGCGACAGTGTGTTGAAGCTGCCTAACTCGGCCTTGCGTGTGCGCATTGCGGGGGTGGAGCCTGCGGCAGCACCAGCAGCGCCCGCGCCGGCCAGTCCCGCGCCAACGGGTGGCGCCTCCACGCCGGCCACGGCGCCTCCCGCTGCACCCGCTTCAGGGGCTGGCGCTGGGGCAGATTCAGCGAGTACCTCCCAGCGCCCCGCAGGTGCCGGCGGCGGCACCGAGTTCCGCAACCGCCTGGTGGCCGAGCTCAAGCTCGATGAGAAGCAGATCGAGAAAGTGGATGCTATTTATGCCGCCGCGCGCCCCAAGTTCATGCCGCTGCGCGAGCTGCCTGAGGCCGAGCGCGGCAAAGCGCGCGAGCGCATCACCGCCGAGATCCGCGCGGCGATCGCCGAGGTGCTCACGCCTGAACAAAAAACCAAGTACACCACGCTGGTGTCGGAGGCGGCGGGCCGCACATCGACCCGGGGTCGTATTTATGTACTCAACGCAGAAGGCAAACCCAAAGCCTTGAATGTGCGGCTGGGCATCTCGGATGGCACCAGCACCGAGTTGCTGGTCTCGTCCAATTCACCCGATGCGGCGGAACTGACCGAGGGCGCGGTGGTGGTGATTGGCACCACAGCAACCGGCAGTGCCGGTGCGGGCAGCGGGTCCGGACCCAAACCGTCCAGCCCGCGCCTGCCGTTCTGAGCACGCCACCATGGCCCTCATTGAAGCGCGGCACCTGAGCAAGACTTACCACATGGGCACGGCCAAGCAGCAGGCTGCCGGCAGTGCCATGACGGTGCATGCGCTGCAGGACGTGTCGCTGGACATCGATGAGGGGGACTTCGTGGCCATCATGGGGGCCTCGGGTTCTGGCAAGTCCACGCTGATGAACATTCTGGGTTGTCTGGATTTGCCCACCACGGGCGAGTACCGGCTCGCCGGCGAAGAAGTCGAAGCCATGGCCTCAGACCAACTGGCGTCCATCCGCAACCGACGCATTGGCTTTGTGTTCCAGCAATTCAATTTGTTGCCACGCACCAGCGCTTTGGAGAATGTGGAGTTGCCCATGGTCTACGGCGGCGTGAAGGTGAACGAGCGCCGCGCCCGCGCCCACGAGGCTTTGCAAACCGTGGGGCTGGGCGAGCGCTGGCAGCACACGCCTTCTGAACTCTCGGGGGGGCAACAACAACGCGTGGCCATTGCGCGTGCGCTG
>CANGMW010000188.1 GCA_947454695.1 Comamonadaceae bacterium
ACAGCGACCCGCGGCGTCAATGACAACTGGAATGAAAACATCAAAACCATGCGCTTGGAGATTGACCAGGCCAAGGCCCGCACGCTGGGCGTGAGCAGCCAATCGATTGCGCAAGCGGTGCGAACCCTGCTGGTAGGCTCCACCGTAGAGCAGTTCCGCGAAGATAACAAGCTCATCGACATCGTGTTGCGTCATCCTTTGGCAGAGCGCGATGCGATCACTGATCTGAACAGCGCTTATGTGCCCACCAGTTCGGGTCGCATGATCCCCTTGGCCCAAATTGCCCAATTGAAGTTCGCTTGGGAGCCGGGCATGATGTGGCGTGAGGGCCGTGAATATGCCATCACTGTGCAGTCCGACATCATTGAAGGTTTGCAAGGTGCGACTGTGACGCAACAGTTGCTGCCTGAACTCAAGCAGTTGGAGGCCAAGTGGGCTGGCAGTGACGCCACGCGCTACCGCATCGAAGTGGCTGGCGCCGTAGAGGAGAGCGCCAAGGGCTCCAGTTCCATTGCCGCGGGCATGCCGGTGATGTTGTTCATCACCTTCACGCTGCTCATGTTGCAGTTGCAAAGCTTCAGCCGGTCCTTGCTGGTGTTCTTGACCGGGCCTTTGGGACTGGCAGGTGTTGCGGGGGCTTTGTTGACGCTGAACCGACCCTTTGGCTTTGTGGCCTTGCTGGGGGTGATCGCTTTGATGGGGATGATTCAGCGCAATTCGGTTATCTTGATTGACCAAATTGAAAAAGATCGTGCGGCCGGTGTGGTGGCCTGGCAGGCCATTGTGGAGTCGGCGGTGCGCCGTTTGCGCCCGATTGTGTTGACCGCGGCGGCGGCGGTGCTGGCCATGATTCCGCTGACCCGCAGCGTGTTTTGGGGCCCGATGGCGGTGGCCATCATGGGCGGCCTGATTGTCGCCACGGTTTTGACGCTGTTGGCCTTGCCGGCCATGTACGCCGCGTGGTTCAGGGTTGAAAAGCCGTCTAAAATGGCGGGTTGACCGATTTCAAGCGGGTGGCCTTAGCGGGCCATCTGTTGTGATTCAAAACCTGCGCGGGTGGCGAAATTGGTAGACGCACCAGGTTTAGGTCCTGACGCCAGCAATGGTGTGGGGGTTCGAGTCCCCCCCCGCGCACCAGATTCCAGGTGCACCCCTATCGCACCCGCAGCGATCATGATCTCTGCGCATTACGTTTTAGACCTATTAGGAGTGAGTGAACATGGCCGTTACTGTTGAAACCCTCGAGAAACTCGAACGCAAAATCACGCTGACGCTGCCCGTCACCGCGATTCAGTCCGAGGTGGATTCCCGTCTTAAGCGCTTGGCGCGTACCGTGAAGATGGACGGGTTCCGTCCGGGCAAAGTGCCCATGAATGTGGTGGCCCAGCGTTACGGCTATTCGGTGCATTACGAAGTCTTGAACGACAAAGTAGGCGAAGCCTTCAGCTTGGCGGCCAACGAAGCCAAGTTGCGCGTTGCCGGCCAGCCCAGCATCACCGAAAAAGAAGGCGCCCCTGCGGGTGAAGTGACTTTTGACGCGGTTTTTGAAGTGTTCCCCGACGTCAAAATCGGCGACCTGAGCACGGCTGAAGTGGAAAAAATCACCGCTGAAGTGAACGACGCGGCCATCGATAAAACCCTGGACATTCTGCGCAAGCAGCGCCGCACCTTTGCGCAGCGCGCGCAAGACGCTGCTGCCCAAGACAGCGACCGCGTGACGGTGGACTTTGAAGGCAAGATCGACGGCGAGCCGTTTGAAGGCGGCAAAGCGACTGACTTCCAGTTCTTGGTGGGCGAAGGCCAGATGCTCAAAGAATTTGAAGACGCGGTGCGCGGCATGAAGTCGGGCGAAAGCAAGACCTTCCCGCTGGCCTTCCCTGCGGAGTACCACGGCAAAGACGTGGCCGGCAAAACGGCTGACTTTTTGGTGACGATCAAGAAAATTGAAGCTGCTAATCTGCCGCAGGTGGACGATGCGCTGGCCAAGTCGCTGGGTATTGCCGAAGGCACCGTGGCTGCTTTGCGCGCTGACATCCAGAAAAATCTGGAACGCGAAGTCAAAACTCGTGTGCTCTCGCGCAACAAACAAGTGGTAATGGACGCGCTGGTGGCCAAGGCCGAGCTGGACTTGCCCAAGGCCAGCGTGCAAGACGAGCTGGGTCGCATGGTGGAAGCGGCCCGTGCCGATTTGAAGCAACGTGGCATCAAAGACGCTGACAATGCACCGATCCCCGAAGAGATGTTCCGCGCGCAAGCCGAGCGTCGCGTTCGTCTGGGCCTGGTGGTGTCGGAATTGGTTCGCGCCAACAACCTGCAAGCCACCACCGAGTCGGTCAAAGCCCACATTGAAGACCTGGCTTCGAGCTATGAAAAACCCGCCGAAGTGGTGCGTTGGTATTTCGGCGACAACCGTCGTCTGGCTGAAGTCGAGGCCGTGGTCATCGAAAACAATGTGACCGAGTTTGTCCTCTCCAAAGCCAAGGTGAGCAGCAAGGCGGTTTCCTTTGACGAACTGATGGGCCAGGCTTGATCTGAGCCTTTGACAACGCCCGGGGGCTTGTGCCGTGCACTTGATGTGCGGGCAACAAGCCCCATGTGCTTTATGGCTTGGAAAATTCGGTACAGTACAGACCTCATCTGGAGAAAATATGAACGTGCAAAACAGTGCATTGGAAACACAATCCCTCGGCATGATTCCGATGGTGATCGAGCAATCAGGGCGTGGCGAGCGTTCATACGACATCTACTCGCGCCTGCTCAAAGAGCGCGTGATTTTTCTGGTCGGCCCAGTGAACGACCAGACTGCCAACCTGGTGGTGGCGCAGTTGTTGTTCCTGGAGAGCGAAAACCCGGACAAGGACATTTCTTTCTACATCAACTCCCCCGGCGGCTCGGTGAGCGCGGGCATGGCGATTTTTGACACCATGAACTTCATCAAGCCTGAAGTCTCAACCCTGTGCATCGGCTTTGCTGCCAGCATGGGTGCGTTCTTGCTGGCCGCGGGCGCCAAGGGCAAGCGTTTCTCGCTGCCCAACTCCAAGATCATGATTCACCAGCCTTCCGGCGGCAGCCAGGGGCAGGCCACCGAGATCGAAATCCAGGCGCGCGAGATCCTTAAAACCCGCGAGCAACTCAACCGCATCCTGGCCGAGCGCACCGGTCAACCCTTGGATCGCATCGCCCGTGACACCGAGCGTGACTACTACATGTCCGCCGACGAGTCCAAAGAGTACGGTTTGATCGACCAGGTCATTGCCAAGCGCGCTTGACATTTGGTTATCATCTCTCTAAATATCCCAAATAGGCAGTTGAACAATGGCCGATAAAAAAGGCACTTCCAGCGAAAAAACCTTGTATTGCTCTTTCTGCGGTAAGAGCCAGCACGAGGTTAAAAAGCTGATTGCCGGTCCGTCGGTATTTGTGTGCGATGAGTGCATTGAGTTGTGCAATGAAATCATCCGCGACGAATTGCCCCCGAGTACGGAGCCCGCTGAACCCAAAAACCAGTTGCCCACGCCGGCTGAGATCAAAGCCAATCTGGACAACTATGTGATCGGGCAGGAGCCTGCCAAGCGCACGCTGGCGGTGGCGGTGTACAACCACTACAAGCGCTTGCAGCACAAGGAAAAGTCCCGCAAGGACGAGGTCGAACTCACCAAAAGCAACATCTTGCTGATTGGCCCGACCGGCTCTGGTAAAACTTTGCTGGCTCAAACGCTGGCGCGCATGCTCGATGTGCCGTTTGTCATGGCTGACGCCACCACCCTGACCGAAGCCGGTTATGTGGGCGAGGACGTCGAAAACATCATTCAAAAGCTGCTGCAAAGCTGCAACTACGAAGTCGAGCGTGCCCAGCGCGGCATTGTCTACATCGACGAGATCGACAAAATCTCGCGCAAATCGGACAACCCCTCCATCACCCGTGATGTGTCGGGCGAGGGCGTTCAGCAAGCGCTGCTCAAGCTGATTGAAGGCACCATGGCCAGCGTCCCCCCTCAGGGCGGTCGCAAGCACCCCAACCAGGATTTCATCCAGATTGACACGACCAACATCCTGTTCATCTGCGGCGGGGCCTTCTCGGGCTTGGAGAAAGTCATTGAAAACCGGACTGAATCGTCTGGCATCGGCTTTGGCGCGACGGTCAAAAGCAAGCAACAACGCAGTCTGACCGAAGTCTTCAAAGACGTCGAGCCGGAAGATCTGATCAAGTTCGGCATCATTCCCGAGTTGATCGGGCGTATGCCAGTGGTGGCCACGCTGGCTGAACTCAGCGCTGATGCCTTGGTGCAGATTCTGACCGAGCCGAAAAATGCCTTGGTCAAGCAGTACAGCAAGTTGCTGGCCATGGAGGGCGTGGAACTTGAAATTCGCCCCTCAGCGCTTAAAGCTATCGCCCAAAAAGCACTGGCCCGCAAGACCGGCGCGCGCGGCCTGCGCTCCATTTTGGAGCTCTCGCTGATTGACACCATGTACGAGTTGCCCAACACGGCCAACGTCGAAAAAGTGGTGGTGGATGAATCCACCATCGAAGAGAACAAGCCACCGCTTTTGGTGTACCGAGAGGTGGCCAAGAAGGCCTGACCCTCTGACCCTGCAGGCACTTCTCCCCATGTGTTGCAATTCCGTCCACCGAATCAGGTTCACGGGATTGAAATTTCCCAATTGCTGACCATATTTAACAGGTAACTTAAAGGTACCCCCATGTCTGGACATACCCCTCTGCCTGCCACACCGCTTGATTTGCCCATGCTGCCGCTGCGCGATGTGGTGATCTTTCCCCACATGGTGATTCCGCTGTTCGTGGGCCGGCCCAAAAGCATCAAAGCCCTGGAGTCGGCCATGGAGGCCGAGCGCCGCATCATGTTGGTGGCCCAAAAGGCGGCCGCCAACGACGACCCGCAAGTCGCGGACATGTTTGAGGTCGGTTGCGTCTCCACCATCTTGCAAATGCTCAAGCTGCCTGACGGTACCGTCAAAGTTTTGGTCGAAGGCCAGCAGCGCGCTTTGGTGAATCAGATTGTGGACGGCGAGTCCCATTTCACTGCCAACGTCACGCCGGTCAGCGCGCAGGAAGAGCCTGCCGAAGGCGGCAAGCCCGACCAGACCAGCGAAGTCGAGGCCCTGCGCCGTGCGGTCATGCAGCAGTTTGACCAGTACGTCAAACTCAACAAAAAAATACCGCCGGAAATTTTGACCTCGATTGCCAGCATCGACGATGCCGGTCGTTTGGCCGACACCATCGCCGCGCACCTGCCGCTCAAACTGGACAACAAGCAAGTCGTGCTCAGCCTGTCCAATGTCAAAGAGCGGCTGGAAAACTTGTTCGAGCAAATTGAACGAGAAGTCGACATCCTGAATGTGGACAA
>CANGMW010000189.1 GCA_947454695.1 Comamonadaceae bacterium
AAACTTATTCTTCATCACTTGGCTTTATCACGAGGTCTTATCGAGCATTGTCGCTAATTCACCATCTGTGCCCGCACCGGCATCAAACCTCTAACCGCATCGTCATGTCGCAGCCTCTGTATGGACTTCAGCTTTGCGTTCAGCTTGTTCGATTGCGTCTTTCGTGTGTAGGATTGCAGACGAAAACTTTTCGTACATCAGAAATTTCTCATTTTCTTGAAACACGCATCCCAAAAACAATGAAAAAAGTTTGGCTTCATATTGGCACCCATAAAACGGGAACCACCACTTTGCAAAAATTCTTTTTCAAAAACAGAGAGGTTTTATTGCAAAGAGGCCTCTATTACCCCACCGAGGGGTCTTATTTTTTCCAAGAAGGGAAAAACCACAGTCTGCTGGCACACGCCCTCAGAAGTGAGCGCCCTGAATTTCTCCCAGACAACTTAACCTTCACTTTAGAAGGGTGCGTGAACGATATTCAGGCCGACATTAGAAAAAGTGACGCTCCTGAAATTGTGATTTCTTCTGAGCATTTTTCTTTCAATTCGTCCAAGGAAGAAGTAGAGCGCCTTAAAAATGTTTTTGATCCAATCGCCAGCGAAGTCCATGTCATTCTTTACCTCAGAAGGCAAGACCATCGAATTGAGTCTGGTTACAGTCAGATGATCAAGAGAGGGTATCGAGTTGCGCCTTTTGAATCGTTCATTCAATGGATGCTGAATGCCCCAGATCAAAGCTTGGATTATGAGAAGAAAGTCAAATTATTTGCGGATGTATTCGGTGCAAAAAATGTGACCGTTCGAATTTTCGAAAAGTCTCAAATTCATCCTCAGGGTCTGATCTGTGACTTCATGAATATTCTTGGGATATCCCAACTCACCGAATTCAAGCAAGTGCAGGATGCAAACATTTCCCCTTCAACGGAAGTTCTTGAAATTCTGCGCTACGTGAATTCTTTTTATCCCAACGTGCATTCACGCAAATTATTTGCGCAATTGTTCGAGAATTTGACGTTGGATGGGCTGGACCAAACGCGTTATTCGCTGTACAGCGAAGCATTACGCGAAAAAACCCTGGGGAATTATCGGGACTCCAATGAACGGTTGGCGCGCAATTTTCTAAATCGACCAGACGGTCGGCTTTTTCACGACAGCGAAAACCCCAACACACCGATCTACCCCGGCCTGTCCGGCAAAGCCCTCACTTGGGCCTTGTCCCAAATTATTTTGCGGCAAGCGCAGCACTCGTAAAAATCAGGCCGGTAGCAAGCTGCTCACCGCAGCCGCGTGTCGCAGCCATGCCGCATCCTTGGCGAGGGTGAGGGCTGCTTCAAGGGGACGGGACATGCGATCGGTGTCCATCCACATGAATCCTATCGGCGTGTTGACCGACGGGTCTTTCAAGGCTTGCGCCTGCAATTCGCTATGCGATTGCACAACACCCACCAAGGCCCCCGGCATGACGGCGCACAACGAACCGCCTATGGCGCTCATGGCCAGACTCAGGATCGAGTTGGTTTGCAACACCGGGCGCACGCTGACACCGGCTTGATCAAATGCGGCGTCCACAATGTGCCGGCTGTGCATTTCCGGGGTCAGCAGGCACAGCGGCAAGTCAGCGGCTTCTTTCCAGGTGATGGGCGGGCCGAACTGCAAGCCTTGCTTGCCCGGACTTGGCGCTTGGCGCACCAGAAAATAATGCTCGGTGTACTGCGCCATCGTACGCAAGGCTTTGGCGCTAGCGCGCACGCGGTCGGTAAAGCCCAGCCCCAAGTCCAGGGTGAGGTTGTCCAGCCCCGCCTCAATGTCCTGCGAGCTCATGGAGCGCACCACCGGCGCGATACCCGGATGCAAGGCATGCAGGCGTGCGGCAAAGCGGGCGGCAATCGGTTCGGCCGAGGGCACCACGCCCAGCGTCAGCTTGCCCAGTGGTCGCCCGCTGGTGGGGCTGAAGTCCTGCTTGAGCAAGTCCTCTTCGTGCAGCATGCGCCGCGCGCTTTCCAGCAGGCGCTGGCCTTCGGGCGTGAAGCCTGCAAAAGTGGGACTGCGCTTGACGATGGGCCAGCCGATTTCTGCTTCTAGCGCCCGCAAGGCATTGGACAGCGCCGGCTGCGTGACATGACAGGCCGCCGCCGCGCGGGCAAAGTGCTTGTGCTCGTCCAGAGCCACCAGATAGCGCATAGAGACGAGCAGGTTCATGGCGCAGCGCCTCAGGTGTCCTTGGAGATTTTGATGCTGGGGAACTTGGAAGAAAAGTCCTTGTTCTTGGCGGCAATCGTGACGGCCACTTGCCGCGCCAGCGACTTGTACAACTGTGCCACCTCGCTGTCGGCATCGGCCACCACGGTGGGTTTGCCGCTGTCGGCTTGCAGGCGGATGTTCATGTCCAGGGGCAAAGCGCCCAGGTAGTCCATGCCGTACTCTGCCGCCATTTTTTTGCCGCCGTCGGCGCCAAAGATGTGTTCGATATGACCGCATTGGCTGCACACGTGCACCGCCATGTTTTCCACAATACCCAGAATCGGCACGCCGACTTTCTCGAACATCTTGATGCCTTTTTTGGCATCCAACAACGCGATGTCCTGCGGCGTGGTGACGATGACCGCACCGGTCATGGGCACGCGCTGTGACAGGGTGAGTTGAATGTCGCCGGTCCCCGGGGGCATGTCCACGATCAGGTAGTCCAGATCTTTCCAGTTGGTCTGGCGCAGCAGCTGCTCCAGGGCCTGGGTGGCCATCGGGCCACGCCAGATCATGGCTTCGTCCTGCGCAATCAGGAAACCGATGGACATGATCTGCACGCCGTAATTTTCCAGCGGGTCCATGGTCGTGCCGTCATCGCTTTCAGGGCGACCATCGGCACCCATCATCATCGGGATGCTGGGGCCGTAAATGTCGGCATCCAAAATGCCCACCGCCGCCCCTTCGGCCGCCAAGGCCAACGCCAGGTTAACGGCCGTGGTGCTCTTGCCCACGCCGCCCTTGCCCGAGGCCACGGCCACAATGTTTTTCACGCGGGGCAACAGGGCCACGCCGCGCTGCACCGCATGCGCCACGATATTCATGGTGAGGTTGACCGAGACATTGCCCACACCGGGCAAGGCCTTGACCGCAGCAATCAGGGTTTTGCGAAACGCCGGCATCTGGCTCTTGGCCGGGTAGCCCAATTCCACCTCAAAGGACACATCGCCGTCATGGATGCTGATGTTTTTGATGGCTTTGCCGGAGGCGAAATCGCGCCCGGTGTTGGGGTCGACCACGCCCTTGAGGGCGTCCAACAAGACCAGTTCTGTCAATGCCATGCAATTTCTCCTGTAGATGTGCCTAGTCTATCCAAGCCGACATTGACCTTGCCGAGTCCGGCAAATTCACCCCCGCTGCGCCACAGCGCCGGGGACAAGGGATAGGGAGACTAAAATTGCCCGTTCCTCTGAAAGCCCCGTCCCGATGACCCGCCAACTTTTCGTCACCACCGCCCTGCCCTACGCCAACGGCAACTTTCACATCGGCCACATCATGGAGTACATCCAGGCCGACATCTGGGTGCGTTTCCAGCGCATGCAGGGCCATGCGGTCAATTTTGTCGGGGCGGACGACACCCACGGCGCGCCCATCATGATCGCCGCTGAAAAAGCCGGCAAGACGCCCCAGCAGTTCGTGGCCGACATCGCGGCCGGACGTAAGCCCTACCTGGACGGCTTTCACATCAGCTTTGACAACTGGCACAGCACCGACGCGCCGGAGAATCACGAACTGGCCCGCCAGATTTACCTGGACCTGAAACAAACCGGCCTGATCGAGACCCGCACGATCGAGCAGTTCTTCGACCCCGCGAAGAACATGTTCCTGCCGGACCGCTACATCAAAGGCGAGTGCCCCAAGTGCCATGCCAAGGACCAGTACGGCGACAACTGCGAGGTGTGCGGCACCGTCTATGCGCCCACCGACCTGATCAACCCCTACTCCACCCTGTCGGGCGCGCGGCCGGAACTCAAAAGCTCCGAGCATTTTTTCTTCAAGCTCTCCGACCCGCGTTGCGTGGCCTTTCTGGAAAAGTGGACGCAAGACGGCAAGCTGCAGCCCGAAGTGGCCAACAAGATCAAAGAATGGTTTTCGGTGCGCACCAACCCGGATGGCTCCAAGAGCGAAGGTCTGGGCGACTGGGACATCTCGCGCGATGCGCCTTATTTCGGCATCGAGATTCCAGACGCCCCGGGCAAGTATTTTTATGTGTGGCTGGATGCGCCGGTGGGCTACCTGGCTTCGCTGAAAAACCTGCTGGACAAGCGCGGTCAGAATTTCGAGGCTTACATGGCGCAAGCCGATCTGGAGCAGTACCACTTCATCGGCAAAGACATCGTCACCTTTCACACCTTGTTCTGGCCGGCGATGCTGCATTTCAGCGGCCGCAAGACGCCCAACAATATTTTTGTTCACGGCTTCCTCACGGTGAACAACGGCGAGAAGATGAGCAAGAGCCGCGGCACGGGCCTGGATCCGCTCAAGTACCTGAGTCTGGGCATGAACCCCGAATGGCTGCGCTACTACCTGGCTGCCAAACTCAGCGCCCGCAATGAAGACCTTGACTTCAACGCCGAAGACTTCATGCTGCGCGTGAACAGCGACTTGATCGGCAAGTTTGTGAATATTGCCTCTCGGGCTGCCGGCTTTTTGACCAAGCGCTTTGAAGGTCAACTCACCCAACAATTCGGCGAACAGGGAACGGCCCTGCTGCAAGACATCCGTGCGGCCAGTGCCATGCTGGCCCAGTGTTATGAGCAG
Source organism: Comamonadaceae bacterium (assembly GCA_947454695.1). Lineage (GTDB taxonomy): Bacteria > Pseudomonadota > Gammaproteobacteria > Burkholderiales > Burkholderiaceae_C > CANGMW01. The sequence goes on from CANGMW010000189.1 coordinate 4,782, forward strand.
CGCGAGTTCAGCAAGGTCACCCGTGAAGTGATGTTGCTGGCTGACAAGGTCAACGCCTACGTGGATCAGAACAAGCCGTGGGAACTGGCCAAAAACGAAGCCAACAACGAAGCCCTGCACCAAGTTTGCTCAGTGCTCATTAATGCGTTTGTGCTGATCAGCCGCTACCTGGCCCCGGTACTGCCCGAGGTGGCCCAAGCGGTGCAAGCTTTCAGCGGTGCCGACCTGCAACGCTGGGACAACGCTGCGGCTGTGCAAAGCATTTCCACCTACCAGCACCTCATGCAACGCGTCACCCCCGAACAACTCGACGCGCTGTTCGAGCCGCCCGCCGTGGTGGAAGACAAACTCACGCCCGGCGGTGAAGACATCGCGTCCACCATCGGCATCGATGACTTTGCCAAGATCGATCTGCGCGTGGCCAAGATCGTCAACTGCGAGGCCGTGGAAGGCTCCACCAAGCTCTTGCGTCTCACGCTGGATGTGGGCGAAGGCAAGACGCGCAATGTGTTCAGCGGCATCGCCAGCGTTTACAAGCCGCAAGACCTCGTGGGACGTCTCACGGTGAT
>CANGMW010000190.1 GCA_947454695.1 Comamonadaceae bacterium
CTTGGGTGGGTTGAAACCCACGCCCACGCCCACCGAAGTGCCGGTGGCGATGATGTCGCCGGGCAGCAGGGTCATGGCCGCGGACATGGTTTCGATCAGGGTGGGTACATCGAAAATCAGCTGCGAGATATGGGCGTTCTGGCGCTGTTCGCCATTGACCCAAGTCTGCATGCGCATGTCGGCGGGCGCTTCGTCGCGGCTGGTCATCCAGGGGCCGAGCGGGCAAAAACCGTCCAGCGATTTACCCAGGAACCACTGCGCGTGGTTTTTCTGCAGGTCGCGCGCGGTCACATCGTTCAGCGCCACAAAGCCCCACACCTTGCTCATGGCGTCGGCCTTGCGCACATGGCGGCAGGTCTGGCCGATCACCACACCGATCTCGCCTTCATAGTCCACCGAGCTGGTGTGCTGGGGATTGAAGTACACCGGGTCGTTGGGGCCGTTCAGGGTGTGCGTGGCTTTGGTGAAGATTTGCGGGAAGGCGGGGATGGCCGAGGCCGCACCGCTGGTGGCATTGAAGCCGCTCTTGTCAAACTCCAGCGCATGGTCGTGGTAGTTTTTGCCGACCGCAAACGGGTTGCGCAGGAAAGCGCTGAGGGGGGCCAGAAACTTGGCCTGCGCCATGGACACCCGCTCGGTCACCGCGGCTTGCAGCGCAGCGGCTGTCACGCCTTGCTCGATGATGGCCAGCACCGGGTTGGGGTGCTCAGCCAAGGCGCCACCAATCAAAGACAGCGATTGAGCGGCTTCATCCACCAAGGCCAGACGAACCTGGCCAGCGACTTCAACACGTGCGACTTTCATGCGATCTCCAAAATAAAAATTGCAACCCGGTGGGGTTGCAATAGGTTGGCTGTTCGCAAAATTATAGGTTCGCTTCAGTGACCGTGCGCATGCGCGGGCGCTTGTCCCTGCGCGCCGTTGGGCGAGACAGTGGCCACCGGCAACTTGATCTCGAGCTTGCTTTGTACGCCCTTGGCATCCACAAAGACCAGCGTCATGGGCACGGTGCTGTCTTTGGGCAAAGCCGCTTTCAAGTCCATCAACATGACGTGGTAGCCACCGGGTTTGAGCTCCACCGCTTTGCCGGCCGGCAGCTCCAACGCGGGCACGGCACGCATCTTCATCACATCGCCTTCCATTTTCATTTCATGGACCTCGCTCACACCGGCCACCGGCGAGCTGGCTGAGACCAGCTTGACGCCGTTTTTAGCGGTGAGCGTCATAAAGGCGCCGGTGGCCTTTTGGCCTTGCACCGAGGTGCGCACCCAAGCGTCTTTGACTTCAACGCTTTGGGCCAGCACCACGCTACCGCTGCTCAGTGCAAGCGCTGCGACGAGGAGGGGGCGAAAAATCAGGGGGGTCATGGAGAGTCCTTTCATGGGGAATGTCTTGATTGATGAGTGTCAGTGTTGATGTTGAACCGATTCGGAGGGCAGAACTTCCAACAGTGCAGCGGGCGATTTCAAGCCACGCGTCGAGGTGCCGGCCTCGGGGATTTGCGCCCAGTCCAGAAAGCCCTGCTCACAGGTTTGCAAGACTCTGAACCACACTGGCCCGGCTTGGGCGGTGAGTTGGCCACGCAGCACATACTCATCAAAATAAGCGTCGGGCAAGGCGTTCTCGCGGCTCGCGGCGGTCCAGGTGATCTCCACCACATCGCTCTCGATGCGCTTGCCGTGGCTGGTGTAGGGCTTGGCCAGTGGGGCACTGCGGGTGCTGAGCACCCAGCCCGGCTTGGGCATGGGTTTGGCGCCCTGCAGGCCGTCGGGAATGAATACTTTGACCGCCGTGGTCGAAGAGCCACTGCACCCATGGCCGACCCGCAAGCTGGCCTTGTAATAAGTGCCGGCCAAGGCCACCGGCTCGTCCAGCACCACGTGCGCCTGCGCGGCAACAGCGAAAAGTGCGCCAAGGACCCCGAAGTTTTTCAAACCAAGTTTCATGTGAAGTCGCTTTCTTTGAATTGAATTCAATACGTCCATTTCAGCTCAGCCGTGTAGTTGCGCTGGGGATAAGGATGGAAATTCCAGTATTGGTAATTGTTCAGGTTGTCGATGCCGAAAGACGCCACCCAATGGCGGTCAACGCGGTAGCGCACCCGCACATCGGCGGTGAGGTACTCGCTCACGCCCATGTAGGTGTAGCCGTTCACATCCGCATTGTTGAGGGTACGGAACTGCGGACCACTGTAGCGGATGGCGCCGGCCACCTGCCACTGCGCGTCCACCTTGTAGTCGGCCAGCACCGAGGCGCGCCAGACCGGGATATTGGGTTGCATTTTGCCGATGGTGTCGCCTGCATTGGTGACATAGCCGGCGTTGTCCACAATTTTCGAGTCGGCAAAGGTCAAGCTGGCCCACAGGTCCAGGCCACGGGTCAGCACGTCGGTGCCGTTGTAGACCACTTCCGCCCCTTTGGTGAGGATGCGGTCCACATTGCCCACGCGCGAGACGGTGGTGTTGTCGGGCGCGGTGGTGTACTGGCTGTAAATCGAGTCCTTGGTTTCTTCTGCGAACACGGTCAGGCGCAAGAGACCCTTGTCCGTCGCCTTTTCAACGCTGAACTCGCTCGTCCAGGATTTTTCGGCCTTGAGGTTGGGGTCGTTGATGTACTGCGACGTGGCGGTGGTGGTGGCGCCGTACAACTCGCTGAGCGTGGGCATGCGCACGGCCCGACCCAGCGACGCTTTGAAGGTGGTGTCAGGCAAGTACTGGTGCGCCAGCGCCAGCTTGGGCGAGAGGTAGAACTCCTCACGCCGCTCGTAGTTTTGCGTCTGACTGTTGTTGCTGTACGTGGTGGAGGCATCCAACGCCGACCACTGCTCGGCACGCAAACCCAGCACAGTTTTCCAGCGCGGTGCAAACGCCCAGGTGTCTTGTGCATAGGCGCTTTGCAAACGGGTCTTGCCGGCAATCTGGCTGGCCAGTGCGTCCGCGCCATCCGTGATCCAGTTGTTCGTGATGTTGGACACCTGGTACTTGAGCTGGCCGCTGTCTTGCTGCACGCCCATGTCCACAATGTGCGCGCCCTGGATGCCCTCGGGACGCCAGGTCGCCTTGGCCGCCAGCGTGTTCCAGCCGGAGCCCCGGCCATCGGCGAGCGTGCCTGCGCCGCCAGCCACCGCGCCAGGTAAGGCACCCGAGCTCGTTGCGCTGTTGGCGCGTTTCTCGTCCTTCACATAGTCGTACAGGCTGGCCAGCAGCTCCCAGTCCCACGCGCTTTGCGTGTGGGTTTTGAGTGAGACGCCGTGCATGGCGTGCAGCAAAGACTCGTTGCTCATGCCAAAGGAGGGCAGCGTGTATTTTTTGCCGTCAATACTGACGTCCCCGGTGTAGACCGTTTGGCCTGAAGCGTCTTTCAAATAACTCACCGGCCGGTTCTGCGAGGTGTTTTGCCACAGCCCCAGCTGGTAGGTGGCTTGCAGGGTCGAGGTGATGTCGTAAGCCAGCTTGAGTTTGCTGTGGTCCTGAATCGCGTGGTACTGCGTGCCCGTACCCACCACATAGATCGGCGCGTTGCTGGTGTTGCGGTCCGGCACCGCGCCGCTCACCACCGCTTGGGTGGTGGCTGCGGTGTTGCCCTTGGTCAGCGTGCCAAACGTCAGGGGCTGGCCGTTGCTGTCGGTGCGGTCGGCTGCCAGGAACCAGGACCAGTCACCTGCTTTGTTGCCCAGCGTGAAGCCGCCTTGCGTGGCACCAAAGTTGTCGCTGGTGTTGTACATCTGAAAGGGCTGCAGGTTGTTGGCCAGCTTGACCGTGGCCTCAAAGGCCTGCGGCATGCGCGTCACATAGTCCACCACCGCACCCACCGAGTTGCCGGGGTAAGCCGCTGAGAAGGGGCCGTACATCACGTCGACGCGCTCAATTTCTTCGGGGTTGACCATGTTCCAGCGCGGCGCGTAGGTCAAGGTGCTCACCCCCGAGCCCAAAAGGTTGGACAGGGCCATGCCGTCGGCGTACACCATGGAGCGCGGGCTGTTGCTGGTGCCCGAGGCGCGGCTGGAGAGCATGGCGTGGTTGTAGTCGCCGATGTAGCGCTTGCGCACCAAAAGGCTGGGGAAATATTTCAACGCGTCTTCGCTGTCAAAAGCGGTGACGGTGTTGTCGATCTGCTCGCGCGTCACCCCTTCGATGGTGGTGGGGATCTGCGTGGGCAGCGAGGTGGGTTGCCCGCTGCTCACCGTGACCACGCCTAAGGATTTGACGGGCGCGTTAGGTTGGGTGGCACTTTGCGCGGCAGGGACAGACTGGGCCTGCACGACCGTCCCCAGCATCAAGCCAGAGACGATGGCCCAGGCAGCGCAAGGGATGATGACCGGTGATGACGTTCTCATTCAACTCTCCAAAAAACTCAAGACACACGAACGCGCAAGCACCCGGTGCTGCGTCGTTCAAGACAGGAAGTTTCAGGAGAGGGAAGGAGGCCCGCGCGCCGGCAAGGGCGCTGCGGTGGCGGCCGCGAGACGGGCCGCCGGTATGCTTTGCAGCACATAGGCCAGCACCTGCTGTGGTGCGGCGCTGAGCTGCACCACCGGGGGTGGTGCGGTGCCGGTCATGCACAAGGGGCAGTCCAGCGTGTTGCCGGTCAGCTCTTGCGCGCCGTCATCGCTGATGACCAGCAATTTCATCGAACCCGAGGCCGAGCAAACCATCTCGATGGATTGCGGCTTGACGATGGGCGACGCGATGGCCACCCCCAGCGCGAGCGCAAACCACACCAGCACAAAGCGGGTGAGGAGGTGGGCGCGGCGCAGGGTTTGCATGGGCCGTGATTATCGCATTCAGCGTTTCATCAAAACTTGGGCGGGCGTTTTTCGCGCAGGGAGTTCAGCCCCTCGCGCACATCCGGCCCGCCAAAGCCCATGAACTCCAGCGCGAGCGACGTGTCAAAACTCGGGCCGGCCTGGCGCAGCCAGTTGTTGAGCGCGTACTTGGTCCAGCGGATCGCCGTTTGACTGCCGGCGGCCAGTTTGTCGGCCACTTCATAAGCGCGGTTGAGCAACTGGTCTTCTTCCACGGCCAAGGACACCAGACCGATGCGCTCGGCCTCTTCGCCACTGACGGGCTCGCACAGCATCAGGTAGTACTTGGCCTTGGCCATGCTGCACAGCAAGGGCCACACGATGGCCGCATGGTCGCCGGCGGCCACACCTAACCGCGTGTGGCCATCCACAATCTTGGCGCTCTTACTGGCAATGGAGATGTCGGCCAGCAAACCCGCCACCAGCCCCGCGCCCACGGCGGGTCCGTGCATGGCGCTCACGATCGGCTTGTCGCAGTTGATGACGTTGTAGACCAGATCGCGCGCTTCTTTCCAGACCCGCGCGCGCACCTCGAAGTCATTGGC
>CANGMW010000191.1 GCA_947454695.1 Comamonadaceae bacterium
ACGGCGCGCTGCCACTCAAGCCGTCCCAAACCGACACCCCCAGAATGGGAAAGTTCAGCCCGCCTTTGCTCAGGAAAAAAGGCCCGGCCTGCCAGGCCGCGTCAATGCCGGGCAAGAGTTCTGTGAAAAGCAAGTACCACATCAGCAATTGCAGCAACAGTGGGATATTGCGAAACAGTTCCACATACGCGCTGCACAAGCCACGAACAAGCATGCTGCGCGAAAACCGACCCACGCCCAGCAGCGTGCCTAAGAGCGTGGTCAGCACGATGCCCAGGAGTGCCACCCGCAAGGTGTTGCCCAGACCTGCTGCAAAGGCACGCCAGTAGGCTTCACTGGAGTCGAAGTTCCACAGACTCTCGCCGATTTCAAACCCAGCGGGCTGCAGCAAAAAATCAAAGCCGCTCTGAATACCCCGCGCGCGCATGTTCTGGCTGGTGTTGTAGGCCAAAAAGCCCAGCAGCAGGCAGATCAGAACGACGGCGATCAATTGGTAGAGCCCCGCGCGCCGGGAGCGGCTGCGCCAAGCACCGCCAGTTTGACGTGGCTGAGATGTAGGGGTGGGCGGAGCACGCATGCAGAGCTGGCGGTAAGGGTTAGCTTGGTGTTTCGCGTTCGAACAAGCAGGGGGATTGATTTGGCGTGGTGCTTAGCGAATCGGCATGGCGTACATCAGCCCACCCTGGCTCCACAGCCGGTTGGCGCCACGCGGCAGTTTGAGCGGCGACTGTGCGCCCACATTGCGTTCAAACAGCTCGCCATAGTTGCCCACGGCCAGAACGGCGCGCGCCATCCAGGCCCGGTCCAGTCCCAGTAATTTGCCGCTGTCTTCGCTGGTGCCCAAAATCCGTTGCACGGCCGGGTTGGTGCTGGTTTTGAGTTGCTCCACATTGGTTTGCGTGATGCCCGCCTCTTCGGCTTCCAGCAGGCCGTAGATCACCCATTTCACGATCGCCAGCCACTCATCGTCGCCCCGGCGCACCATCGGGCCCAGCGGCTCTTTGGAGATCAGCTCGGGCAGGATCACATGCTCAGCGGGATTCTTGGTTTCGTTGTTGCGGATCGACGCCAGCCCGGACGCGTCGGTGGTGTAGGCCAGGCAACGGCCGGCAAGGTAGGCGCCGGTGGCGGCTTCCAATTTTTCAAACACCACGGGTTTGAGTTTGAGGTCGTTGGCCCGTGAGTAGTCGGTCATGTTCTTCTCGGTGGTGGTGCCCGATTGCACGCACACGGTCTGACCTTTGAGTTGCTTGGCGCTTTTGATCTTGCTCTTGGCCGGCACCATGAAGGCTTGGCCATCAAAGTAAGTGACGGCGGTGATGTGCAGGCCCAGCGAAGCGTCGCGGGTGAGCGAGAAGGTGGTGTTGCGGGAGAGCACGTCAACTTCACCGGACTGCAAGGCCGTGAAGCGTTGTTGCGCGTTGAGCGGCACATACTTCACTTTGTCGGCACTACCCAGCACGGCGGCCGCCACGGCCCGGCAGATGTCCACATCCAAGCCTGCCCACTTGCCCGAGCTGTCCACCGCGCTGAAGCCGGCCAGCCCGGTGTTGACGCCACAGACCACCTGACCGCGGGATTTCACGCCATCCAAGGTTTTGCCGGCATGGGCTGCTGTGCTTCCCAGGCTGGCCAACAGTGCCAAGCCGATGATCAGCCAATTCATGACAGGCGTCTTCTCCCGTGTGGTCAGCGCTTTGGGCGAGTGAACGACCTTGGAGGCGGCGTGCGTATATGTGGGGTGGGGGGCAGTGTGGGTCATGGCAGCGTGAGCAGGGCAGTTCGGGACTGTCGCATGTTACCGCCTCGTGCGCCCAATCGCTTGCCCCAACGCCTGTGGGCTTGCCCGCGTCGCGTCGGAGACTAAAGCTTGGGGCAGACCCCAGTGTATTTTTGCCGGGCAGGGGTTAGGCTTGGGGCACTGCATTCACCTGCTGAATTCACCCCGTCTCTTCACACGATCTCATCCAACATTGAAGCGCCACCGACTATGTCCATGCGTCACCATAAATTTTGGCCCCGTCGTCTGCCCCACGCCATCAACCCGCCTGTCTCCTCCCTGTGGGACAACCTGGCGACCAATGCGCGGCGTTACCCGGACAAAGCCTGCCTGATTTTTTTCGGCCGCACTTACACCTACGCGCACGTGCTCAAGCTCACCGAGCAGCTGGCCGCCCGCTTGCAGTCGCTGGGGGTGAACAAAGGCGACCGCGTCATGCTGTGCATGCAGAACTGCCCGCAGCTGGTCATCGCGCATTTCGCCATCCTGCGCGCCAATGCGGTGGTGGTGCCGGTCAACCCGATGAACCGGGCTGAAGAGCTCAAGCACTACATCACTGACCCGGATGCCCGGGTCGCCCTCACCACGGCCGATCTGGCCCCCGAGGTCGCACGCGCCAGCGATGGTTTGCCTCCCGGGCAAGGTCTTGCGCACCTCATCGTCACGCAGTTCACCGATGGCTTTGATGCTGACATCACCGGCGCCGAAGCCCCGCCCGAGGCCTGGCGCGACTGGCTGCTCACCCGCCATGCCTTGCCCGCCGTGAATGGCGCGCAAGTGCTGGCGTGGACCGCTGCGCTGGACAACAGCTTGCCGCTGTCCGAGCTCAACACCGGCAACACCGATCTGGCCATCCTGCCCTACACCAGCGGCACCACCGGCTTGCCCAAGGGCTGCATGCACACCCACCGCAGCGTCATGCACAACGCAGTGGCCAGCGGCTTGTGGGGCAATGGCACGGCAGAGAACATCGGCCTGGCCGTGGTGCCCATGTTCCACATCACCGGCATGGTGAGCCTCATGCATTCCAGTATTTACGTGGGCGCCACACTGGTGGTCATGCCGCGCTGGGACCGCGACCTGGCGGGCCGGCTCATCTCGCACCGCAAGGTCACCCACTGGACCAACATCCCCACCATGGTGATTGACCTCTTGGGCAGTCCTGACTTTGAGTCTTACGACCTCTCCAGCATCATCTACATTGGCGGCGGCGGTGCGGCCATGCCTCAGGCGGTGGCCCAGCGTTTGCTGGAGCAGTACGGCTTGCCCTACATCGAAGGCTATGGCCTGACCGAAACCGCCGCGCCCTCGCACACCAACCCGCCGGACGCGCCCAAGCAGCAATGCCTGGGCATTCCCTTCATGAGCACCGATGCACGCGTGATCGACCCCGAGACCCTGCAGGAAATGCCGGTGGGCGAGCAAGGCGAAATCATCATCTGCGGCCCGGAAGTATTTCAGGGCTACTGGAAGCGGCCTGATGCGACCGAGGATGCGTTCATCACCTTTGAAGGCAAGCGCTTTTTCCGCTCCGGCGATCTGGGGCGCGTGGACGAAGACGGCTACTTCTTCATGACCGACCGCCTCAAACGCATGATCAATGCCTCGGGCTTCAAGGTCTGGCCGGCCGAGGTCGAGGCGCTGATGTTCCGCCACCCCGCCATCCAGGAGGCCTGCATCATCGCCACCAAGGACAGCTACCGCGGTGAGTCGGTCAAAGCCGTCGTGGTGATTCGCGCCAGCCACCGCGGGCAGGTCACCGAACAGGACATCATCGCCTGGTGCCGCGAGAACATGGCGGTGTACAAAGTGCCGCGTGTGGTGCAGTTTGTCGACGCCTTGCCCAAGAGCGGCAGCGGCAAAGTCATGTGGCGCACTCTGCAAGAAGCCGAGGCCAAAGTCCCCACGCCCTGAGGTGCGCTGCCCGGTGTGCGATGCTTGGGGACTTTTCATTGATCGGCAACTTGGCCCATGCACACGCCTCAATTGCGACTCTCCGTCTTAGACCAATCTGCCGCCGCGGCCGGCCGCTCTCAGGACGCGGCCATCCGCGAAACCCTGGACATGGCCCAGCACTGCGAGGCGCTGGGCTACCACCGCTTCTGGGTGAGCGAGCACCACAGCCACCCGTCCATCGTGGGCAGCGCGCCCGAAGTGCTGATGGCTGCCATTGCCGCGCGCACCACGCGCATCCGCATCGGCAGCGCCGGCGTGATGCTGCCGCATTACGCGCCGCTCAAAGTGGCCGAACAGTTCCGCGTGCTCGAAGCCCTCGCGCCCGGTCGTATTGATCTTGGCGTGGGCCGGGCCCCCGGCAGCGACATGCGCACCTCGCAGTTGCTCAACCCGGACCGCCATGCGTCCGAACGATTTCCGCAGCAGGTGCTCGAGTTGCAGGCCTGGGTCACCGGTGCTGAATTTCCACTCGGGCATCCCGCCCACGGCGTGCACGCTTGTCCGCAAGGCACCAGCTCGCCCGAACTCTGGATGCTGGGCAGCTCCGACTACGGCGCCCAACTCGCCGCCCACCTGGGACTGCCCTACGCGTTTGCCTGGTTCATCACCGATGGCGAAGGCGCCGAGCAGGCCTTGTCGCTGTACCGCCAAAACTACCGCCCCAGCGAGAAACACCCCACACCGCAAGCCACACTGTGCGTGTGGGCCTTGGCCGCAGACACGCCGGAGCTGGCTTGGGAGGCTTTTGAGAGCCGGGCCCGCTGGCGCATGGACCGCAACCGCGGGCAGATCGGCCCCCTGTTGCCGCCAGCAATGGCCGTGCGCGAGTACAGCCCTGCTGAACAACAGGCCATCGAACAGATGCGCCACAACGCCTTGGTGGGCAGCGCCACGCAAGTGGGGGAAAAGCTGCGTCATCTGGCGACCGAGCTGCAGATTGACGAGCTGGCCATCATCACCTGGGCGCACGACCCCCAAGTACGCCGCCGCTCCTACGAGTTGCTGGCGCAAGAATTTGCATTGACCTGATCCTTGCCACCTTGCCAGCCCGTCACCGTCGTTACCAATTTCTCAGTTCAACACGACCATGAAAACGCCTAAAAAATTTCCGGTGGCCAGTCCTAAAGCGCTTGGCCTGTGCCCTCGGCGGACCCAGCAATTGATCGATGGTTTTCAGGCCAGCATTGACCGCCAGCACCTGCCCGGCGCGGTCATGCTCATCGCGCGGCACGGCAAGCTGGCTTTGCTGCAGGCTTTGGGCGCACAAGACCCGCAGCAAGGCACGCCCATGCAAACGGATTCGATTTTCAGAATCTATTCCATGACCAAGCCCATCGTCTCCGTCGCGGTGATGATGCTCATGGAGCAGGGCCGCCTGATGCTGGCCGACCCCGTCGCCAAGTACCTGCCGGAATTTTCCAGCCAGCGGGTGGCCGAGTTCGATGCAGCTCAGAACATGACCTTGCGTGCGCCCAAACGCGCCGCCACCGTGCAAGACCTGCTGCGCCACACCGCCGGACTGACCTACCAGTTCACCGGCGAGGGCCCGTTGCGTCAGCTGTATGCCGATGCGAATATTCGCTCCCTCCAGCGTACCAATGAA
>CANGMW010000192.1 GCA_947454695.1 Comamonadaceae bacterium
GCCGCTGAAGAAGAAGTCCCGTTTTGGGCCATCGGCATGCCCAAAGATGGCCCCGGTAAAACCTTGGCGCCTGTGCCCTCCTACCCTATCCCTACTGCCGCGGACAAACTGCCCGTGGCCAAACTCAAATTGCCGCCCGGCTTTAAAGCTGAAGTCTGGGCCAGCAACATCTTGGATGCACGCGGCATGCGCCAAGGCGACAAAGGCACGGTGTTTGTGAGCTCGCTCTTTGTCGCGGGAAAAATTTATGCTGTGCAAGACGTGGGTGGCAAGCGCGAAGTTAAAACCATCGCCAAAGACTTGTTCCTGCCCAATGGCATCGAATTCCACAAAGGCTCGCTGTACGTCGCCACCCCCAAAGACATCACGCGCTACGACAACATCGAAGCCAATCTGGACAACCCGCCCAAACCGGTGATGGTCTATGACAAGCTGCCGGGCCTAGTCCCGCACGGCTGGAAGTTCATCAAAATCGGTCCGGACGGCAAACTGTATGTGCCCACCGGCGCGCCTTGCAATATTTGCGAGCGCACCGATGGCTTTATGCAAATTGCCAAAATGAATCTGGACGGCAGCAATGTCGAAGTGGTGGCGCGCGGCGTGCGCAACACCGTCGGCTTTGACTTTCACCCCAAAACCGGCGACCTTTGGTACACCAACAACGGTCGCGACTGGTTGTCTGAAGATTTGCCCAATGACTCACTCAATCGCGTCGCGCATCCTGGCAAAGACGACTTCGGCTACCCCTATTGCCACCAAGGCGACATGGCCGATCCGCAATACGGTTGGGGCAAGGACTGCAGCAAGTACGCGCAGCCCGCTGCATTGACTGGCGCGCACGCCGGCACCTTGGGCATGCGTTTCTACACCGGCAAGATGTTCCCCGCCAAATACCAAAATGCGATCTTTCTCGCACGTCACGGTCCCTGGAACCGCACCAAGAAATATGCAGCCGACATCATGGTGGCTTGGCCCGATGCAAAAGGCGGCATCGCCAAGATGGAACCCTTCATGACCGGCCTGGTCGAGAACAATGAGTATTTGGGCCGTCCGGTGGACGTGCTGGTGCTCAAAGACGGCTCGATGCTGGTGTCAGACGACCACAATGGTGCGATTTACCGCATCAGCTACAGCGGCAAGTAATGTCGTCTGTGATCGCTAGTCTCAGCCAGAGGGCTGCCCACTGTGTGGCAGCCCTCTGGCTTTGTGCCCCCCTGTTTGCGCAAGCGCAAAACGTGGCCGAGCAGTTCAAGACCGTCTGCCAGTCGTGTCACGGCGAAGCCGGTGTGAGCCAAACAGCGCTCATCCCTTCCTTGGCAGGACAGCCTTCGTTTTACGCTGTGACGCAGCTGTTTTTGTTTCGCGAAGGTCGACGCGCCAATTCCTTGATGACTGCCGTTGCCAAAGGCATGAGCGACAGCGATTTACGCGCTTATTCGGAATACATCGGCACCCTGCCACCGCCGCCCGCTCAAAGCATGGACGGCCTGAATGCGGACCGCATGAGCCGCGGTGCCAAGCTGGCCCAGGAGCACCGCTGTGCTTCGTGCCACGGGGCTGATTTTTCGGGTGGCAAGCAAGTGGCCCGACTCGCGACCCAACGCGAAGACTATTTGCTGCAAACCTTGCGGGAGTTCCAATCCGGCAAACGCCTAGGCTACACCACCGCCATGAACGAGACCCTGGTGGGCCTTAAAGACGATGATCTGCCGGACTTGGCCTACTACTTGTCTAACGCACCGCGCGCCAAATAAAAAGGCCTTGTGATAAGCCGACAAGGCGGGCCTTGGCGGGCAGCCAGATAAACCTAGCCTCACTTAGCCGCTGCAATTGCCTTTTTGAGGTCTTGGTATTCCTCGCAAGACGTCGAGCAGATTTTTTCCAAGCTGGCCAAATGCTCATTGGCCTTGTCGAGCTGCCCCATTTGTACATAGGCGATCCCAATGTACTCATGGGCGCCTTGGTGTTTGGGGTCCAAAGTCAGAGCTTGCTTGTAGGCCACGAGTGAGGCGTCGTACTGTTTTTGATTGCGCAAGCTGTACCCGAGCAAATTGAAGCCATCCGCACTGCGCGGATTAGCGCGCACATAGCTCTCCAACACCGTTTGGGCCTTCACCCAATCTTTAGCCGCAATGGCTGCTTTGGCTTTGCCGAGTTCGGTATTGACTGGCACCCGGGGACTGATATCGGCCGCCAAGGTAAAAGTGGCCATACACAGGGCTATGGCAGCAACAAAAAATTGAGGGAGGTTCATAGTTTGGCTCTCAAGTAAAAGATCAATATTCGGAATTTTGACAGGTGAACACCAACGAAGAAACCTTGCAAGCAAGCCAAGAATCGCCGCCAAGGAAAACTCCAGAACGCAAATTCCCCTAATATGCCAATATTGCAAAAATCTAAAGGGGTATTTTTCTCGGCCCAACCCCGTTCTAGTCCCCGATAGATGACAGAGCGCAGGCGCACACCAGGGAAAGCGTTGTAAGACCAAGCTTTTGAATTGGACGACCGTCAGCACAAAATGAATTCGATCAAAACATAAATTTTGATGAAATTACGCGACAAATTTTTCACGAACTTGCTCTCGCTGTTCATTGCGGCTTGGCTTACGGGTTGGGCACCTAACGCATTAGCCAGGCATGCCAGCATGGGTAGCGCGTTGCTGGAGGCTTTGGATGAGGCGGCTCAATCCCGCGAGTCCACGTCTTTGCCGTCGCAGGGCACAGTGGAGATTGCTTTTTCGCCCAATGGCGCCTGCACAGCGGCGACGGTTCGCTTTATCGGGCAAGCCAAACAATCCATTCGTCTGGCCGCCTACGGCCTGACCTCCACCCCGATTGGCCAGGCCCTGGTGGAAGCCCAAAAGCGGGGTGTGGACGTGCGTCTCGTGGTGGACCGTGAACACAATGGACGGCGCAACTCGCCCAATAGCATGGTGAACTTTTTAGCGAGCAACGGCATTCAGGTTCGCGTGGACACCGCCGTTCGGATTCAACACAACAAGGTGTTGATCGTGGATGGCAAGTCTGTTCAAAACGGCAGCTTCAACTTCACCAATGCGGCGCAAACTTCCAATGCCGAGAACATCATCATCCACCGCGACTTCCCCGAGCTCGCCAAGCTCTTCACCCGCAACTGGGAGCATTTGTGGTCAGAGTCGGAAACGTTTCGGGGGACTTACTGAAAGGGCCAACTAGGGTGCTGCCTGGCTGCTCTGCCAAGAACCCGCCCAACAAAAAAGCCACCGTCGGGTGGCTTTTTTGTTGGGCGTTGGATTATTTGAAAACTTGGAAGCAATGAAAATAAATTGACGCCACCTGCTTAACAGGACCTGCCGCTCTCGGCTGGCAATCAAAGCTGCGTATCCATGTGAATTAGTGACCCACTTAAAAAACTAATTGCTATCGTTTTCTGAGCAATGCCCCCTACACCCACTTGGCCAGTTTGAGTCCGATCAGGGCACCGATGGCATCGGCCAGCAAATCCGCCCACTCCGCCGATCGGCTGGGTGTGAAGTATTGCAATACTTCAATCACACCGCCATACACGGTCAGCATCCCCCAGAGCCAGTAGCCCGATTGCGGGAACGCCTTGCAGCCCATGTAAGCCAGAACACCAAATGCCAAGACATGGTTAGATTTGTCCCAACCCGTCGATGGCAGTCTGACTGAGGCCGGCAGCAAAGCAAAAATTAATATAGCCAAAGCCACCGTGAAAAACAGAAGTCTTGCTAATTTACTTTGCATCAGCTTGAAATGCAGTTTGTTTTTATGCGTTTTCTGACCAAAAAATGGGCATTTACGCTCTTATTTATGTTCCCGTTTTCCGGTGTTCTCTCCATACCCAATCGGCCACTTCTTCATCGGGTGTGTACCCAGGAACTAAGACTTTCAGCATGGCAAGAATTTGGGGCGTGTCGTTCAGATCAAGTGCCTCACTCAAAGCATCTAACTTGGGTTGCAACTCATTCCATGCCAAAAAGTTTTCATGTGCTTTCATGATGCGCGGATGATTCGTCGCTTGTGGGTTGTCACCGATCAACAGTTCTTCGTAGAGCTTTTCGCCCGGCCGCAAGCCCGTGATCTGAATTTCAATATCTCCCCCGGGGTGCGACTCATCCTTAACAGCCAAACCCGACAGCATGACCATGCGTCGAGCAAGATCGCAGATCTTGACGGGCTGTCCCATGTCCAACACAAAAACATCGCCACCCGTTGCCATCGCGCCCGCTTGCATCACCAATTGCGCAGCTTCAGGAATGGTCATGAAATACCGCGTCACGTCCGCATGCGTCAGTGTGATCGGCCCTCCCGTTTGGATCTGCTGACGAAACAAAGGGACAACCGATCCAGATGACCCTAAGACGTTGCCGAAACGCACCATGCTGAATCGTGTTTTTTTGTTTTGCTTTGCCAGATGGTGCGCTTCGGCTTGCAGCACCATTTCAGCCAAACGCTTGCTGGCGCCCATCACATTGGTGGGGCGCACCGCCTTATCGGTACTGATCAGTACAAAGTCAGACACGCCGTGCAGGGCCGACTGAGTCGCCAAGGTATGCGTGCCGTAGACATTGTTGCGCACCCCTTCAGCCGGGTTGTGTTCAACCAAAGGCACGTGCTTGTAAGCAGCCGCGTGGTACACGGTCTGCGGTTTCCAAGTGCTCAGAATTTCATCCAAACGGACACTGTCACGTACATTGGCCAAAAGCGGAATCACCTCTACCGCACCTTCGAAATTCAAGTCTGAAAAACGCACGAGTTCTTGATGAATGGTGTAGAGCGCGTACTCGTTGAGTTCCACCAGAAGCAGGGTTCTGGGTTGTGTTCGAATAATTTGCCTGCACAATTCTGACCCAATGGATCCGCCTGCCCCTGTGACCATGACCACCCGACCCGCCACCGTTTTGGCTACCAGCAAAGGGTGAGGCACCACTGGCTCACGACCTAACAAGTCTTGCACATCCAACTCTTTGAGGTCAGACGCCTTGACATACCCGCCATCCAAATCCGACAAAGGTGGCAAAGTGCGAACACGCAATTTATATTGGGTCAGTGAATTCAAAATCTCATTACGACGCACCTGTCCTGCAGAAGGAATTGCCAGCAACACCAAGGAAACCCCCTGCTTGACCATCAAATTGGGGATGTTGTCAGCGCTGAATATTCGAATGCCATTGAGAAGCTGCCCTACCAGTCGCTCATCATCATCCAAATACCCCCACACATGCATGGCACGGTTCACAGACAAACCTGCCGCGAGTTGTCGGCCTGCACTGCCAGCGCCATAAATCAGCAAGTTA
>CANGMW010000193.1 GCA_947454695.1 Comamonadaceae bacterium
CTCATCAACAACGGCGTGAAGTTTGACGTCAAGCCGCGCGAAGAAAGCTCCCTGCTCATGACCTTGTTGGTCAGCTGGGGCCCGATGCTCTTGCTCATTGGTCTGTGGATTTATTTCATGCGCCAGATGCAAGGTGGTGGCAAGGGCGGCGCCTTCAGCTTTGGTAAGTCCAAGGCGCGCTTGCTCGATGAGAACGCCAACCAAGTGACCTTTGCCGATGTGGCTGGTTGCGATGAAGCCAAGGAAGAGGTCAAGGAGGTCGTGGACTTCCTCAAGGACCCGCAAAAATTCCAAAAACTGGGCGGCCGCATTCCACGCGGCCTGCTGCTGGTCGGGCCCCCGGGCACCGGCAAAACTTTGCTTGCCAAAGGCATTGCCGGTGAAGCCAAGGTGCCGTTCTTCAGCATTTCGGGTTCTGATTTCGTGGAAATGTTCGTCGGCGTCGGGGCCTCCCGCGTGCGCGACATGTTCGAGAACGCCAAGAAAAATGCACCCTGCATCATCTTCATCGACGAGATCGACGCTGTCGGTCGCCAACGTGGCGCAGGCCTGGGCGGCGGCAATGATGAGCGGGAGCAGACGCTCAATCAGATGCTGGTCGAGATGGATGGGTTCGAGACCAATCTGGGTGTGATCGTGGTCGCAGCGACCAACCGCCCCGACATTCTGGACGCGGCCTTGCTGCGCCCGGGACGTTTTGACCGACAAGTTTATGTGACGCTGCCTGACATTCGTGGTCGCGAACAAATTCTCAATGTGCACATGCGCAAGATCCCAATCGGCCAGGATGTGGCCCCTGGCGTCATCGCGCGTGGCACGCCGGGCATGAGTGGTGCGGACTTGGCCAACTTGTGCAACGAAGCCGCCCTGATGGCTGCACGCCGCAATGCGCGTGTGGTGGAGATGCAGGACTTTGAGAAAGCCAAAGACAAAATCCTCATGGGCCCGGAGCGCAAGAGCATGGTCATGCCCGAGGACGAGCGTCGCAACACGGCTTACCATGAAGCAGGACACGCCTTGATCGGCAAACTGTTGCCCAAGTGCGACCCGGTGCACAAAGTCACCATCATTCCGCGCGGTCGCGCGCTTGGGGTGACGATGAGCCTGCCGGAAAAAGACCGCTATTCTTATGACAGCGAATACATGCTCAACCAGATCAGCATGTTGTTTGGTGGTCGCATCGCCGAAGAAGTGTTCATGCACCAGATGACCACCGGCGCCTCCAACGACTTTGAGCGCGCCACCCACATCGCGCGCGACATGGTGACCCGCTACGGCATGACCGACGCGCTGGGCCCCATGGTCTATGCCGAGAATGAAGGCGAAGTGTTCCTGGGCCGCTCGGTCACCAAGACCACCAATATGAGCGAGCAGACCATGCAAAAAGTCGACATGGAAGTGCGTCGCATCATCGACCAGCAGTACGCCCAGGCGCGCAAGCTCATTGAAGACAACAGCGACAAGATGCACGCCATGGCCAAAGCCTTGCTGGAGTGGGAAACCATCGACAGCGACCAGATCAACGACATCATGGCCGGCAAAGTGCCGCAACCGCCCAAAGACTGGGTGCCGCGCACCACGGGCTCTGACGGTGGTGGCGCGGGCGGGACACCGGCCATCACGCCGGACCCCACGCCATCGGCCGCCTGATTCAGGCTTGGTTGTAACGGGGCCCTGTGCCCCGTTTTTCATGTTGGACCGACAAGCCCCATGCATTGGCAAACCACACGTTTTGACATCGACTTGACCCGCCCCAAGGTCATGGGCATTGTCAATGTCACACCCGACTCGTTTTCAGACGGCGCCCAGCATGCCGCGCCCAACGAGGCGCTGGCGCATGCCCAGCAACTGCTGCGCGAAGGCGCGGACCTGCTGGATATCGGCGGCGAATCGACCCGTCCGGGTGCCGTGCCCCTGTCCGCACACGAGGAGCTGGCGCGTTTGATGCCGGTTGTGCAGGAGGTGGTTCACTGGAATGTGCCGATCTCCATCGACACCTACAAGCCCGAGGTGATGCAGGCGGTGCTCGACGCCGGGGCGGACATCATCAACGACGTTTGGGCGCTTCGGTGGCGCAGTGGCCCCGCAGGATTAGCAGGACAAGACGTGATCGCCCGGCACCCGCGCTGTGGCGTGTGCCTCATGCACATGCATGGCGAGCCGCGCACGATGCAGCTCTCGCCTATGACGGGAGATGTGCTGGCGCAGGTGGGGGCTTTTTTGTCGGAAGAAGTGCAGCACTTGCGCGCCTTGGGCGTAGCAAGCGAGCGCATCGCGCTGGACCCGGGCATTGGCTTTGGCAAAACGGTGGCGCAGAACTTTGATTTGCTGGCAAGACAGTCCGAATTGCTGGCCTTGGGCTACCCTTTGCTGGTGGGTTGGTCGCGTAAGTCCTCCCTGGCGCAGGTGGCGGCTTTGCCCGGCGGCGTCGCCTGCCCGCCGGGTCAACACGAACGCATGGTGCCCAGTGTGGCGGCGGCCTTGCTGGCAGTGACGCGTGGCGCGAGCATGGTGCGGGTGCATGATGTGAAGGAAACGGTTCAAGCCTTGAAGGTGCTCGATGCTATAAAGCACCATCCGCAACAGCGGGACAACATGACAGGCACAGCATGACAGGGACAGCAGCATGAGCAGACGGTATTTTGGAACGGATGGCATTCGCGGCACGGTGGGGCAGGCCCCCATCACGCCCGACTTTGTGCTGCGCCTGGCCCATGCCGTGGGTCGCGTGCTCAAACAAAGCGAAGCCCGCCCCACGGTGCTGATTGGTAAGGACACCCGAATTTCCGGCTACATGCTGGAGAGCGCACTGGAATCCGGCTTCAACTCGGCCGGTGTGGATGTGGTTTTGCTGGGGCCTTTGCCCACGCCGGGCGTGGCCTACCTCACGCGTGCGCAACGCGCCTCGCTGGGCGTGGTGATCAGCGCCAGCCATAACGCTTATCCGGACAACGGCATCAAGTTTTTCAGCGCACAAGGCACCAAACTGAGCGACGCCTGGGAGGCCACTGTGGAGTCGGTGGTGGATGAGCCGCCGGTCTGGGTGGATTCGGCCGCCTTGGGCAAAGCGCGTCGTTTGGACGATGCTGCAGGTCGCTACATTGAATTCTGCAAGAGCACGTTTGCAACCGATCTCACGCTCAAGGGCATGAAGCTGGTGGTGGATGCGGCGCACGGCGCGGCCTATCAAATCGCCCCCAAGGTGTTCCACGAATTGGGCGCCGAGGTCATTGCCATTGGTTGTGCCCCCGATGGCCTGAACATCAACCATGAGGTGGGGGCCACGCACCCGCAAGCGCTGATCGACGCGGTCAAGTTTCACAAAGCTGATTTCGGCATTGCCTTGGATGGCGACGCCGATCGTTTGCTGATGGTGGATGCCAGCGGGCGTCTGTACAACGGCGACGAGCTGCTGTACCTGATGGTGGACGACCGGCTGGGGCGCGATGAAAACGTGCCCGGCGTAGTGGGTACGCTGATGACCAATATGGCGGTGGAGTTGGCGCTCAAGGCGCGCGGTGTTCCTTTCGTGCGTGCCAAGGTGGGCGACCGCTATGTGCTGGAGGAATTGACTCGCCACCATTGGTTGCTGGGCGGCGAAGGCTCCGGGCATTTGTTGGCGCTGGACAAACACACCACGGGCGATGGGCTGATCTCTGCGCTGCAAGTTCTGCAGACCTGTGTACGCAGTGACAAAACCATGGCGCAATTGCTCAGCAGCGTGACGCTGTTTCCGCAAACCCTGATCAACGTGCGGCTCCAACCCGGCCAGGATTGGCAAAGCAATGCCGCTTTGAAGCAAGCCATCGCGGCGGTTGAGCAAGAGCTGGGGCAAACCGGGCGGGTACTGATCCGCGCCAGCGGCACCGAGCCCTTGGTGCGTGTGATGGTGGAAGCCCGCGATGCTAGCCAAGCGCAGGCTTGTGCCCAGCGCATGGCCCAAACATTGGCCTGACCCTCACCGCTTTCGCACCAGGCCCACAGATCAGGGGGCGCTGGCCGGCTTCACGCCAAGCGCGTCTTTCACCGATTTGTCATCTTTTCGCCATGAAGACGTCATGCTGCGATTTCAGAATCACCCCCATCAACAAGGTATGGGGAGTTTTTCATGGGCATGGGTTTTGGCGGTGTGTACGATAACCCCGATGGGGTCAATGTCAGCAACAATCCTGAGCTGCCCCTGCCTGACGCCTCGCGCCGGCAAGTCTTCAAATGCACGGGCGCGGCGGTGGCCTTGCTGGTGGGCTCTCATGCCTGGGGCGCGATTGGGCACGACAACAAACCTTTGGGATTCACGTCGGTGCCAGTGTCGGCCAACGACACGCTGGTGGTGCCGCCCGAGTACGAAGCGCAGGTGCTGTTTCGCTGGGGTGACCCGGTCGGTGCCCAAGCGGGCAGCCCGGCCTTCCTGACCGACGCGTCCAACAGCTGGCAGGAACAGACCCTGCAAGCCGGCATGCACCACGACGGCATGTCATTTTTCCCCATCGATGGCAATCCGCGTCATGGCCTTTTAGCCATTAACCATGAGTACACGGATGATGGCTTGTTGCACCCCGATGGCATGCAAAACTGGTCGCTCGACAAGGTGCGCAAATCCCAGGCCGCCCATGGGGTGAGCGTGATTGAGGTGATCGAGCGTGCGGGCCAGTGGCGCGTCATGCCCAACTCCCGGTTTGCCCGCCGCATCACCGGTTTCACGCCGATTCAAATCGAAGGTCCGGCACGAGGCCACCCACTTTTGAAAACTGCGGCTGATGCAACTGGCGCGCGGGTCTTGGGCACACTCAACAACTGCGCCGCCGGCAAGACCCCGTGGGGCACGTACCTCACTTGCGAAGAAAACTGGAACGGTTATTTTTCAACCGGCGATAAACCGACGGCCTTGGAGCAGCGCTATGGCATGCGGTCTCAGGGTTGGGGCTACCGCTGGCACAGTTTTGACGCGCGCTTTGATGCCAGCCTTCACCCCAACGAGGCCCATCGCTTCGGCTGGGTGGTCGAGATCGATCCCATGGACCCGATGCAAACGCCGGTGAAACGCACCGCCTTGGGTCGCTTCAAACATGAAGGAGCCAGCACCACGCTGAGCGCGGACGGCCGTGCGGTGGTCTATATGGGCGACGACGAGCGCTTTGAGTACATCTACAAATTTGTTTCGCGCGACAAAGTGCAAGCGGGCGGCTACCAAGCCAATCGCGAGCTGCTCAACCATGGCACCTTGTACGTGGCACGCTTTGACGCCGACGGGACGGGACATTGGCTTGCCTTGGTCCATGGGGAGCAAGGTC
>CANGMW010000194.1 GCA_947454695.1 Comamonadaceae bacterium
CTGGTGACGGTGCTGGTGCCGTTTGGCATGCAGTTCAGCGGTTTGCATGGGCTGGACTTGCTCAACACCGGCGCACGCGAGGTGAGCGTCACCGGCTTAGCCGTGCTGGGCGTGACGACCATGCTCGGTGCCTGGGTGATGGACCGGCTGGGCCGCGCCAACCCGTGGTTCCTCGGGGCTTTGCTGGTGTCCATGGGCTTTGCCATGGCGGGCGTGGAATTAACCGCGATCCCCAAGCCGCTGTCCAATGCGGCGCAGTTGTTGATCGGGGTGAGTTTGGGTGTGCGCTTCACACCGGCTTTTGTGCACACCGCGCCGCGCTGGCTGGCCACCGTGGCTGCGGGTACGGGGGTGATGATCGCTCTGTGTGTGGGCTTCGGGCTGCTGGTGGCCTGGGCCACAAACTTGCACCCCGCCACCATGGTGCTGGCCACGGCACCGGGCGGTATTGCGGAGATGTCGATCACCGCCAAGGTGTTGCAACTGGGCGCGCCGGTGGTCACCGCGTTTCAGGTGTGCCGGCTCATGGCGGTGCTGCTCATCGTGCAGCCGATTCACACTTGTTTGTACGCGGGTAAAGATGGCGGCCATCCCGCCGTGCGGGAAATTTAAATCGGCCAGTTATTTGGAGAGGCGCTGGGTGATCAGCGCGGGTCTAAGTGCTCAGTGCACCGACCTGGGCGTGTGGGCCAACACCGCAAACTGCGCCAGCGTGTCTTCCACTTCTTCTTGCGTGGGCGTGGTTTGTTGCCAGGCGGTGACGCGCTGCTGGAACAGTTCGGCCCAGGAGCCGTCCAGGTAAATTTCTTTGCCGGTTTGTTTGTCCACGATCTCAAAGCCATGGCGCATCAGCACCGGCTTTTGGCTGTTGACCACGAGCGTGCCATCGGCCTGCACGTCGGCGTTGGCCAGCATGTGGGTGACCGAGTAAGACTCCGAGTCGTAAAGCGTGTGCATGGAAAAATTATCCTTGAATCCGTCAAGCCTTGCACATGGTGTTGAAACTACACGTTTCAAGGTCAGGGTTTTTCTCAGGGTGCACCTGGGGCTTCCAGGCTACTGAACACCTGCTCCACCGTGTCGCCATTCATCTGCGCCCAGCGCATGCGCGCCGGCAGGTAGGACAGCGCGGGCGCAAGCCACAGGGTCAGGTGCACATCAAAATTTTTCTGCGGTGCGCGGGTGAGCTTGATGCTGGGCAAGTCGCCCAAAGGGGTAGGTACGGTCTCGGCCTCTTCCACCTTGAACAGCCAGACATCGGCCTCGCGCGCACTGGCGATTTGCAAGGCCAGGGTGTTGCCGGGCGCAAAGCGTGCGGGCTCGGCCTTGGCCCAGGCGGCGAGCTGCACCACCATGCTGAGCTGGTCTTGCGCATCGGCTTGCAGCAGTGCATCGGGCGTGTTGGCGCTGAAGCTGATGCGTTGCTGATCGCGCTGAAAATGCGCGGCCACTTCGCTGCGCAATTTGTCGGCAAAGCGCAGCGGCCAGAGGCCCTGCGGCGTGATCAAGCCTTGGCTGCTTTGCACGCGCGGCCCAAGTAGCTGCGCGCCACTGGTGAGTTGCGCCTCATAGCGCTGGCCGTCGTGCTGCCACAGCAGGCTGGCCTGGCTGTCGTAGGTGAGCATGCGCACTTGACCATGCACGGCGTAATTCAGCCGCATTGACTCTGGCAATGCCAGCGTCAGCGGGGCCGCGCTGCTGGGTGAATTAGACGGCTTGGGCATGCTCGCGCGGGCGCCGTTGGCCGTGCTGTCGGCGCTGTTATTGGCGCGGACGGGCGGCGCATGGGTGCGCGAGGCTGCCGCGGCTTGTGATGCCGCAGCGGCCTCTGCGCTGGTGGGCGCAGCGGGACTTGCAGTGCTGAGTGGCAGGGTGCGCACGCTGAAGCGGTGAACAGCCGGGGATGGCATCGTCAGGTGCAAGGCCGTGCCGCGTAAGAGCCACAGGTGCGCGAGCAACACGGCCAGGCCCAGCAGCAGCAAAGGCTTGAGGGGCACCGTCTGCACGGGTGTGCTGTGCGCGCGCATGCTCAGGCGGGATGGCCCAGGTCGCGGGAGAGTTGTGCGGCGGCTTCGCGCAAGGTGGTGGCGACCTGGCCGTCCCAGTCGGCGTCCAGAGTGGCCGCCGAGCCCAACGTCACGATACCGAGCACCATGTGGCCATCAAAGTCGAACACCGGCGCGCAAAACCCGACCACGCCGGGCAAGAGGTGATCGACCACCCGCGCCAGACCGTGGTCATGAACTTCTTTGAGCATCGCGTTGAGCTCGGCGGGGGTTTGCGGCAAGTCGGTGCGTTGGAGTGCGCGAGCCCGCGCCAGTTCTTCGCGCAGCAAAGGCGCGATCGCGTCGCGCGACACATGCGCGGCAAAGCAGCGGCCGGTCGCCGAGGAGAGCAAGGGCATCACGTCGCCCAGGCGCAGGTTCACCGTCACGGACAGCGGCGACTCTTCCCAGTGCACGATGGTGGGGCCGTGGTTGCCCCACACCGCCAGCGCCAGGGTGTGGCCAATGTCGGCCATGAGCGCGGGCACGCGCTCGCGCGCGCGCTTCACCGCGTCCATGCGGGTGATGGCGGTCAGCCCCAGTTTGAGCACCGCTGGCCCCAGGTCGTAGCGGGCGCTGCTGTCTTGCACCACCAGGCCCAGGCGCTGAAAGCTCACCAGATAGCGGTGCGCTTTGGCCGCGCTCATGGCGGCTGCGGCCGCGAGGTCGCGCAGCATCAAAGGGCCTTTGGCATGGGCCAAGGTGTCCAGCAGCGCAAAGCCGACTTCGACCGACTGAATGCCTGCACGCGCTTTGTTCATGGGCTGGGGTTCCAATCTCTTTTAGGTAAACTAGTTTATCAATACGAAATTCACAGACTCTTCGAGAGGCGTTCCCCCATCATGAAACTTGCAAGCTACAAAGACGGTTCCCGCGACGGCCAGCTGGTCGTGGTCTCGCGCGATCTGAGCCTGGCCCATTACGCCACCGGCGTGGCCGACCACCTGCAGCAGGTGCTGGATGATTGGAATTTCATGTCGCCGCAGCTGCAGGACATTTACGACACCCTCAACGCCGGCAAAGCGCGCCACGCCTTCCCGTTTGACCCGCGCATGTGCATGGCGCCGCTGCCCCGCGCTTACCAGTGGGCTGACGGCTCGGCCTACATCAACCATGTG
Source organism: Comamonadaceae bacterium (assembly GCA_947454695.1). Lineage (GTDB taxonomy): Bacteria > Pseudomonadota > Gammaproteobacteria > Burkholderiales > Burkholderiaceae_C > CANGMW01. Next base: position 3,164 of record CANGMW010000194.1, read on the forward strand.
GAGCTGGTGCGCCTGGCGCGTCACTCCGAGGTGCCGGCCAACTATTACACCGAGCCTCTGATGTACCAGGGCGGCAGCGATGATTTTCTGGGTGCTTGCGACAACGTGGTGTGCGTGAGCGAGGACCATGGCATCGACTTCGAGGCCGAGATCACGGTGGTCACCGGCGATGTGCCCATGGGCTGCACGCCCGAGCAGGCGCTGGACGGCATCCGTCTGGTGATGCTGGCCAATGATGTGAGCTTGCGTCACCTCATTCCTGACGAGCTGGCCAAGAGCTTTGGCTTTTTGCAAAGCAAGCCGGCCACCGCGTTCAGCCCGGTGGCAGTGACCTTGGACGAGTTGGGCGAGGCCTGGGACAACGGTCGCTTGCACCTCACCGTGCAAAGCGCCTGGAATGGGCGCACCGTGGGCATGTGCGATGCCGGTGAAGAGATGACCTTTCACTTCGGCCAGCTCATCGCGCACCTGTGCAAGACGCGCAATGTGCGCGCGGGCTCCATCATCGGCTCGGGCACGGTGAGCAACCGCGCCACCGAAGTCAACGGCAAGAAGGAATGGGTCAAGGGCTACAGCTGCATTGCTGAGAAGCGCGCGATTGAAACCATTCTGGACGGCAAGCCCAGCACCGACTACATGAAGTTCGGCGACACCATCCGCATCGAGGCCAAGGGCCGCGACGGCCAGTCCGTCTTCGGCGCCATTGACCAGACCATGGTCAAGCTGGGCAAGCCGGGCAAATAAGCCGCTGCATTCAAGCAGCCGCGCTTTAGCGCAAGGGCGCGCTACCCAGCATCTTGTCGACGCGCAAAAAATACTGCTTGGCCATGGCCACCAGCTGCGGGTCGGTCGGGTGGTCGGATGCAATCACCGCCACGATGGCCTGGCTCACCGCTTTGTCATGGTGGGCGCAGTGGTCGCGGAATTCATCTTTGGCATTGGCCGGGCCGGTGACCAGAATTTCATGCACGCCGATCAGTGCCTGCGCCACGCTATGGAAATAAGTGGCATCCGGACCAGCGGCTTTGGCATGCGTGTGGCGTGACTTGATGCGCTCAGACTGCACATGCGCCTTGTCAAACATGATGACATGGGCTTGGTTGTGGTCGATCCAGACGATGGCGTGTTGGGTACTCATGATTGGCTTTCTTTTTGGGTTTGGCAGGCCAGGCAGCGTGCGACTTGCGGGGTGGCTTGCAAACGGGGCAGGGCGATGGGCTCAGAGCAGTCCACGCATTGGCCGTAGCTGCCGGTGTCTAAGCGTTGCAACGCGGCGTCGAGTTCGGCGACTTCCGAAAGTTCGCGTTCGTCCAGCGCAAATTCCAGATCGCGCTCGGTGTTGACCTGCGCGGGCGAATCCTCCGCGTGTTGGAAATGGGCCGCCGCTTCGGCGCGCCCCACCACGCCACCGCGCTGCTGGGCCAATTGCGTCAGTAAGCCGCTGCGCAGTTCCAAAATTTGACGGCGCAAACCGTCTTGAAGTTGTTTATCCATAAGATGCTTTCTAGGTGCTTGCCAAAGTGTCAGCTTCATCTTCTGCCGGATTGCCTGAACGGTCTTTGACATGTATCAAGTCTTTCAGGGACGCGACAAAACGGGGAGAATCCGCAACCAGACCGCATCAATCGACCAGCGCACCGCTGCCGACCTCCCGCACCAGACCCTCGCAACCTTTTAGGAGAACCCCATGAACTACCAGGATTACCAGACCCTGAACATCACCCGTCGCGGCGTCGATGGCGCGGTGCTCGACATTCAGATGAAAGCGCTCAACGGCAAACTGCCCACCGCGGGCCATGCCGGCCACCGTGAACTCACCGAGATCTGGCGCGATGTGGGCGCGGACGACTCGGTGCGCTGCGCTGTGCTGCGTGGCGAAGGCATGGGCTTTTCCGGCGGCGGCGATCTGGCGCTGGTGCAGGCCATGGCCAATGACTTCGAGGTGCGCGCGCGGGTCTGGAAAGAAGCGCGCGATCTGGTCTACAACGTCATCAACTGCGACAAGCCGATCGTGAGCGCCATGCACGGACCCGCCGTGGGCGCGGGGCTGGTGGCGGGTTTGCTGGCCGACATCTC
>CANGMW010000195.1 GCA_947454695.1 Comamonadaceae bacterium
GCGCTTCAAGAGCGCTATGGATGAAGACTTCGGCACGCCCGAAGCCGTGGCGGTGTTGTTTGACCTGGCCACCGAGGTGAACAAAACCAGCAGCCCGCAGCTTGCCGGCTTGCTCAAAGCCTTGGGCGCTTGCCTGGGCATCTTGCAGGTCGATCCGGACAAATTCCTTAAAGCCGGCGCTGGTTTGAGCGACGACGCCATCAAAGCGCTGATCGCGCAACGTGCGCAGGCCAAAGCGGGCAAAGACTTCGCGCTGGCCGACCGCATCCGTAACGATCTGCAGGCGCAGGGGATCGTGCTCAAAGACTCGCCCTCGGGCACCACCTGGGAGGTGGCACAATGAAACGCCCCAAGCGCGCATCGCAAAGGACAACCCTGTGGCAGTAGCGACCTCTGCGTCCGTCAAGATCATCACCCCCGATTACTGGGACGATGCTTGCAAGCACCTCATGAAAAAAGACCGCGTGATGAAGCGGCTCATCCCGCTGCATGGCGACGTGAGCCTGCAGTCGCGGGGCGACGCTTTCACCACCTTGGCGCGCAGCATTGTGGGTCAGCAAATTTCGGTCAAGGCAGCGCAAACCATCTGGGACCGCTTCTCGGCGCTCCTGCGCAAAATCACCCCGGCCCATGTGCTCAAGCTCAAAGTGGACGACATGCGCGCTGCGGGTCTGAGTGCCCGCAAGGTCGAGTACCTGGTCGATCTGGCCTTGCACTTTGACAACGGCACCGTGCGGGTGACCGACTGGAAAAGCATGGACGATGAGGCCATCATCGCCGAGCTCATTGACATTCGGGGCATCGGCCGCTGGACGGCCGAGATGTTCCTGATCTTCTACCTGATGCGACCCAATGTGCTGCCGCTGGACGACGTGGGGCTGATCAACGGTATCAGCCACAACTATTTTTCAGGCGAATCAGTCAGCCGCAGCGACGCGCGCGAAGTGGCTGCCGCCTGGGCGCCCTATTGCAGCGTGGCGACTTGGTATATTTGGCGCTCATTGGAGCCCGTGCCTGTAGGTTATTGAGCGGGGCGATTGGGTAATGAGGATGCGCTGGTCTAAGTGCCAGCCGCTGAGCGCGGGACGATCGACAAAACAAGGAGAGCGAAGTGGCCAAAAGAACATTTCTAGATTTTGAACAGCCCATTGCAGAGTTGGAAGGCAAGATCGAAGAACTGCGTTACGTGCAAAACGAGTCGGCAGTGGATATTTCGGAAGAAATCAACCAGCTCAGCAAGAAAAGTTTGCAGCTCACTAAAGACGTCTACAGCGCGCTCTCACCCTGGCAAATCACCAAAATCGCCCGCCACCCGGAGCGCCCCTACACGCTGGACTACATCAACGAGATCTTCACCGACTTTGTAGAAATGCACGGTGACCGCCACTTTGCGGATGACCTGAGCATCGTGGGCGGGCTGGCCCGCTTCAACGGCACCGCTTGCATGGTCATCGGCCAGCAAAAAGGGCGCGACACCAAAGAGCGTGGCATGCGCAACTTCGGCATGAGCAAGCCCGAGGGTTACCGTAAAGCCCTGCGCCTGATGAAAACGGCCGAGAAATTCAAGCTGCCCGTCTTCACTTTTGTGGACACGCCCGGCGCTTACCCCGGCATTGACGCCGAAGAGCGTGGCCAGTCCGAAGCCATCGGTCGCAATATCTTTGAAATGGCGCAACTCGAAGTGCCCATCATCACCACCATCATCGGCGAAGGCGGCTCCGGCGGCGCGTTGGCCATTTCGGTGGGCGACCAGTTGCTCATGCTGCAGTACTCCATCTACTCGGTCATCAGCCCCGAAGGCTGCGCCTCCATCCTCTGGAAAACCTCCGACAAAGCCGAAGACGCGGCCGACGCGCTGGGCATCACCGCGCACCGGCTCAAAGCGCTGGGGCTGGTCGACAAAATCATCAACGAGCCGGTAGGTGGCGCGCACCGCGACCACAAACAAATGGCCGCGTTCTTGAAGCGCGCCCTGGCCGAGGCGTACCGCCAAGTGGCCGACCTCAAGGTCAAAGAGCTGCTGGAGCGCCGCTATGAGCGCCTGCAAAGCTATGGCCGCTTCACCGACACCAAAGCCGGCGGCAAATAAGCCGTCTGTGCCAGCATGACCCTCTCGGTGGCCCAGGCCATGGCCGGGTTCTCGCCCGCCTTGCCCATGGCTGTGGCCTACAGCGGCGGGGCGGACTCCTCAGCACTCTTGCTGGCCTGCGCTGACAAATGGCCGGGGCAGGTGAGGGCGATTCACATCCACCACGGCCTGCAAGCGGCCGCAGACCAGTTTGAACAACACTGCCAGTCTGTTTGCGCGCGCCTGCAAGTACCCTTGCAAGTGTGCAGAGTCAACGCCCAGGCCGCGTCTGGCCAAAGCCCTGAAGACGCCGCACGGCGTGCCCGCTACCAGGCCCTGGCGCAGGCCGTGCCCGAAAGCCCCGGCGCTGTCCTTCAAACCATCGCCTTGGCGCAACACGCCGACGACCAGGTCGAGACCCTGCTGCTGGCTTTGAGCCGTGGCAGCGGGCTGGCCGGCTTGAGCGCCATGCCCGCTGCGTGGGCGCGGGGCGGTCTTCAGTTTGCGCGCCCTTTCCTGCGCGTGGCCGGTGCCGACTTGCGCACCTGGCTGCAGCAGCGTGGCGAGACTTGGGTAGAAGACCCCACCAACGTGGACGAGCAGTTCACCCGCAACCGCATCCGTGCGCGCGTGTTGCCGGCGCTGGCGGATACCTTTGCGCAGTTTCGCGACACCTTCACGCGCAGCGCCGCGCATGCCGCGCAAGCGCAAAGCCTGCTCGATGATCTGGCCGCGATGGACTTGAACACCGTGGGCGTGCCCCCGCAAATTCAAGCGCTGCAAGCTTTGAGCGCGCCCCGCCAAGCCAATGTGCTGCGGCATTGGCTCAAGACCGTGCACCAATGCGTGCCCAGCACTGCCCAGCTGGACGAGCTGCAAGCCCAGGTGGCCGACTGCGTCACCCGCGGGCACCAGTTGCACATCAAGGTGGGCGCGGGCTTTGTGCAGCGCGAGGGTGTTGTGCTGGCTTGGTACAATCCCTAGGTTTTGACGCGGCCCTTAAGGTGATCGCAGGCCGGTTTGCAAATCTCAAGTTTGCGCAGGCCACCGCAAACTTCTGCGGGTCAGGCTACCAACCCAATTCGAATCATTCCATGGCATTGATCGTTCATAAATACGGCGGCACGTCGATGGGCTCCACCGAGCGCATCCGCAACGTTGCCAAACGCGTGGCCAAGTGGGCCCGCGCAGGCCACCAGATGGTGGTCGTTCCTTCGGCCATGAGCGGCGAGACCAACCGCCTGCTCGGCCTGGCCAAAGAACTCGCGCCCGCCAAAAGCACAGACGCCACCAACCGTGAGCTCGACATGCTGGCCTCTACCGGCGAGCAAGCCTCCAGCGCCTTGCTGGCCATTGCCCTGCAAGCCGAAGGCATGGCCTCGGTGAGCTACGCCGGCTGGCAAGTGCCCATCCGCACCAACAGCGCCTACACCAAGGCCCGCATCGAATCCATCGACGACCAAAAAGTCCGCGCTGATCTGGCCGCCGGCAAAGTGGTCATCGTCACTGGTTTTCAGGGCGTGGACGAACTCGGCCACATCACCACGCTGGGCCGTGGCGGCTCCGACACCTCGGCGGTAGCGGTGGCTGCGGCCATGAAGGCCGACGAGTGCCTGATCTACACCGACGTGGACGGCGTGTACACCACCGACCCCCGCGTGGTGCCCGAAGCGCGCCGGCTCAACACCGTGAGCTTTGAAGAAATGCTGGAGATGGCCTCCATGGGCTCCAAAGTGCTGCAAATCCGCTCGGTGGAATTTGCCGGCAAATACAAGGTTCCGCTGCGCGTGCTGTCCAGCTTCACGCCGTGGGACATCGACCTGACTGAAGAAGCCCAATCGGGCACCCTGATCACCTTTGAGGAAGACGAGCAAATGGAACAAGCCATTGTGTCCGGTATCGCGTTCAACCGCGACGAAGCCAAAATCTCCGTGCTGGGCGTGCCCGACAAGCCTGGCATTGCCTATCAAATTCTGGGCGCCGTGGCCGACGCGAACATCGAAGTCGACATGATCATCCAGAACATCAGCCGCGACGGCAAAACCGACTTCAGCTTCACCGTCAACCGCAACGACCATGCCCGCGCCATGGACCTGCTCAAAGACAAAATCGTGCCGGCCCTGGGCGCGCAAGAAGCCACCGGCGACACCAAGATCTGCAAGGTCAGCATCGTGGGCATCGGCATGCGCAGCCATGTGGGCATTGCCAGCAAAATGTTCCGCTGCCTGTCGGAAGAGGGCATCAACATCCAGATGATCTCCACCTCCGAAATCAAAACCTCGGTGGTGATCGACGAGAAGTACATGGAACTGGCCGTGCGCGCCCTGCACAAGGCCTTTGACCTGGATATCGCCAAGGTGTGAAAAACAGGGCAGAGTCGTGAGATAATGCCCGCTGATTTTAGGAAACGTGACCGAGTGGCCGAAGGTGCTCCCCTGCTAAGGGAGTATGGGGTGTAGAGCCTCATCGAGGGTTCGAATCCCTCCGTTTCCGCCAGTGACCCAATAAAAACGCCCCTCACGGGGCGTTTTTCATTTCTACCCACCAATTTACCCGCCATCAAATTCGGACTTGCAAGCAGCGAGCTTGTTGAGTGAATTGGTTGTTTGAACAGCATTCTGATACCGGTATGTCTAGGCCGCACCCAATGCCGATACTTGGTCAAATTTGGCCAACTGCCGACCCCACCGTACCCACACCCCCTTTTATTGGATGTCGCCTTGAAACCCACTCAATCACTGTTTTGCTCAGATCGACAAAAATTCCAAACAACTTTGTCTAATCTTGGACATCAGGGCGGTTTTATTGATAGCTTTTGTAGTTGTGATTTCTCGCATCCTCACCTCAGAATGGCTACGATGTGGGGATACCAAGACAATCCGCAACCCTTTTCTGCTTTGCCAAATAGATCATCATGCGCAAACTAAAAAAATTCCTTTTTTTCCTGTTCACATTCGTAGGGCTATGTTTTCCGTCCTATGGACAGAACTGCTATCGTACAAATATTGTTGCTCCTACCCCTTTCATGGGAAATAACGACGAGATCTTCAAGACCTCAGATGGGCGACTTTGGCAAGTTAAATATGAATATGAATACCTTTACGAGTACAACCCGACCGTTGATATTTGTAACGACAATAAGCTGATTGTCAAAGGTAAAGCTCTGA
>CANGMW010000196.1 GCA_947454695.1 Comamonadaceae bacterium
GGGTGAAATAACCAGTGGTCGGAATCAAGGCACTGTCCCGATTGTCACGCGCCCAACCCAGCGTGAAGGGCACGGCCGAGCTGCTCAAGCCAAACTGGTTGGCATAGTTAGCGTAGGCCTGCGGCAAATTGTTGCCGATGTGGATGGATGTTTGTTCGATGCCGCCGCCCAAATAAATCGTGTCGCGCTCGGTCATGGGTATCCCGAACCGAACGCTTGAACCCAGGGTCTCCAAGCTGTAGCTGCTCGGATCCAAATAGGGATTAGAAATCCGGTTGTACAGGTCGATGGTGCGAGAGACACCCTCCGGGGTGAAGTAAGGGTTGGTGGTGTTAAGCACAATGGTGCGGTTGATCTGGCTGGTGTTGAGCTGCAAGCCCAAAGAGTTGCCCGAGCCAAATGCGTTTTGCTGGTTGATGCCAAAGGTCAGCCCCAGGCCCTCACTGCTGGAAAAGCCTGCCCCCAGCATCAGGCTTCCGGTGGGCCGCTCGGCCACATTCATCACCAGATCCACTTGATCCGTGGTGCCGGGCACCTCGCTGGTCTCCAGCGTCACTTCCTTGAAATAGCCCAGACGGTCCACGCGGTTACGAGAGAGTTTGATCTTGTCGCCGTCGTACCAGGACGATTCATACTGCCGAAACTCGCGACGGATCACCTCGTCACGGGTACGCGTGTTGCCGCCGATGTTGATGCGGCGCACATAAGCCCGGCGCTGCGGATCGCCCATGAGGACCAGATTGACCCGGTTGGTACTGCGGTCAATCTCTGGGCGTGATTGCACACGGGCAAAAGCGAAACCAAAACGGCCGTAATATTCAGTGAAAGCTTTGACGGTTTGCGCCACTTGGTCAGCGTTGTAGGCCTCACCGGGTTTGATGGCCACCATGGTCTTGAATTCATCTTCGCGACCCAGGTAGTTGCCATCCAAACGCACGCCCGAGACCACAAAGCGCTCACCCTCGGTGACGTTGATGGTGATGCTCATGTCCTGCTTGTTGGGCGAGATGGCCACTTGGGTGGAGTCCACCCGGAATTCCAAATAGCCACGACTCAAATAGTACGAGCGCAAGGTTTCAATGTCGGCGTTGAGCTTCACACGTGAGTAGCGGTTGGACTTGGTGTACCAACTCATCCAATTACCGGTATCCAAATCAAACAAATTGCGCAAGGTGGATTGAGAGAACACCTGGTTGCCCACGATTTGAATTTCACTGATCTTGGCGGGCTCACCTTCCATCACCGTGAAGGTCAGGTTCACCCGGTTGCGGTCAATCGGCGTCACCGTGGCCACCACCTCGGCGGCGTACAGGCTTCGGCTGATGTACTGACGCTTGAGTTCTTGTTCGGCACGGTCGAGCAGCGATTTATCAAAGGGTCGACCCTCTGCCAGACCGATGTCGCGCATCGCCTTCTTGAGCACTTCTTTGTCGAATTCCTTGGCGCCGATGAACTCCACATTGGCGACATTGGGACGCTCTTCGATGATGACCACCAGCACATCGCCGTTCACTTCCAGCCGCACGTCTTTGAACAAACCCAGGGCAAACAGCGCACGAATGGCAGAGGCGCCTTTTTCATCGTTGTAGGTATCGCCCACGCTCACCGGCAAGGACGCAAAAACCGTACCGGGCTCGACGCGCTGCAGGCCTTCGACCTGAATGTCGCGGACCTTGAAAGGCTCCACCGCCCATACGCTAGAGCAGGCCAATGCCAGTGACGTGAGAAACAAGATCGCACGCAGTTGAAAACTTTGTTTTTGCATTGGAATCATTGAAAAATTGAACCGGCCATCAAGCACACACCTCAGCCCAGCAACCGGGTCAAATCGTTAAAGAGCGCAATAGCCATCATGATGGCCAAGATGCCGATGCCAGCGCGCTGCAGGTAGTCCAACCATGCGTCTGAGACCGCTTTTCCGCTCAGACCCTCCCAAAGATAATACATCAGGTGCCCGCCATCGAGCACAGGCAATGGCAGAAGATTGAGCACGCCTAGACTCACGCTGATGAGCGCTAAAAAACCCAAGTAGGCAGACCACCCCATGCTGGCGGATCGACCCGCGTAATCCGCGATGGTGAGCGGCCCACTCAAATTTTTGACCGAAGCTTCGCCCACCACCATCCGCCCCATCATGCGCAGCGTCAGGGCGGACACCTCCCAGGTCTTGACGGCACCACGCCACAGACCTTGCACAGGGCCGTAATGCACCCAGGTCATGGCGGGCGCCGCACCCACCATCGCGCCGATGCGTGCGACCTGCGTGTCACCCTCGTTTTTAACCTCGGGGGTCACCCACACGCTCATGGCCTGACCAAGTCGTTCAATTTGCCAAGTTGCGCCGATGCCTTGCCCGTCTTGAACTTGTTGACGAATCAGCTCGCGCAATTGCCGGCCGTCAGTGATGGGGATATCACCCAAGCGCAGCACACGGTCGCCACGGCGCAGACCGTCACGTAAGGCTGCACCGTCTGGCAGCAAGTCGCCCAAAATCGCCGGGCTATGGGGGCCCAAAATGCCGATCCGGCGAAAAAGTTCCGGGTTCACTTCCTGCGCCCCGAGTTTGGACAGGGGCAAGACCCGCTCAGCGACACTGCCGGCACGCGCACCTTGCACGAGCAAATACACATCACGACCTTGCAAGGCGCCGCGTGTGAGCCACCAACTCAGGTCTTCAAACGACAAGACAGGCTCCAAGTCATCGGCCTCAAAGCCCGCTTGGACCACCAACTCGCCACCTTGCAGACCCGCCGCTTGCGCCAAAGAAGCCGGCACGGGGGTGGGTAACACCGCCGAGGGGAGTTGCACACCACCCCAGTTGATGGCAGCGTAAAGCAGCACGGCCAAAACCAAATTGGCCACGGGTCCGGCGGCCACGATCAGGGCGCGTGCGCTCAGGCTTTGCCGGTTAAAAGCCAAGTGGCGTGATTCGGGGGGCACGGGCGCCTCACGCTCATCGAGCATGCGCACATAGCCGCCCAGGGGGAAGGCACAGAGCACAAACTCAGTGTGCGCAGGAGAACGCTGCCATCGGCACAGCACCCGGCCGAACCCAACCGAAAACCGCAGCACTTTCACGCCGCAGGCCACAGCCATGCGGTAGTGACCGTATTCATGCACCGCGATCAGCAGCGTGAGCGCGGCCAAAAAAGCCAGGATGGTCAGCATGCGCAGGCTACCGTGCTCATCGGCTCAGCCCCTGTACCACCTGCTGGGCACGCTGGCGGGACTGGGCGTCCAGCGCCAGCAGGTCTTGCAGCGAGTGCGGGGAGTTGTCCAGTCCTCGGGACAAGGTCTGCAGATTGACCTGGTGGATCTGGTCAAAGCGGATGCGCCCCGTCAAAAACGCATCGACCGCGATTTCGTTGGCGGCATTTAAAACCGCTGTGGTGCCGGCGGGCGCGCGTAACGCTTCCCATGCCAAATGCAGTCCTGCAAAACGTTCGGCATGACCCGGGGCATCCAGCGCTTCAAAAGTCATGTCGGCCATCGCCCGGAAGTCCAGCGCCTGTGCCCCCGAGTGGATACGGTCCGGCCAGGACAAGCCGTAAGCAATCGGTACGCGCATATCGGGCGTGCCCAATTGGGCGACCACCGAATGGTCACGGTACTGGACCATCGAATGGATGACGCTTTGCGGGTGAATCACGACTTCGATCTGCTCGGGCGTCATGCCGAAGAGATAACGCGCCTCGATTACCTCCAGCGCTTTGTTCATCATCGTGGCCGAATCCACCGAGATTTTCCGCCCCATCACCCAGTTGGGGTGGGCACAGGCTTGTTCGGGCGTGACGTCGCGCAGCGTGTGCGGTTCGCGCGTGCGAAACGGTCCACCCGAGGCGGTCAAGATGATTTTGTCAACCTGTATCGACCAGGCGCTTCGATCTGCGGGCAAGGACTGGAAAATTGCCGAGTGCTCGCTGTCAATGGGCAGCAGGGTCGCCCCACCTGCTCGCACCGCGTCAAGGAACACCTCGCCGCCGACCACCAACGCTTCCTTGTTGGCCAGCAGCAAGCGCTTTCCGGCCCGCGCAGCGGCCAGGCAAGGTGCCAGCCCCGCCGCACCCACAATGGCGGCCATCACCACATCGGCCTGTTCGTGGGCGGCCACCTCCAACAAAGCCTGTGGCCCCGATAACACCTGGGTGCGAGAACCCGCAGCTTTCAACTGTTCTGCCAAGGCCCGCGCATGCTCAGCGCTGACCATCACGGCCAAGGCCGGCTTGAAGGTCAGGCATTGTTGGAACAGCACGTCCACTTGGGTTGCGGCCGTCAGGGCCAGCACCTCGAAACGGTCCGGGTGACGGGCGAGCACATCGAGCGTGCTCGTTCCAATCGAACCCGTGGCGCCCAGTACGACAACGCGTTGTTTCATGGTGTTTAAAAACTGAACAGCAGCATGGCCAAAGGCAAGGTGGGCAGCAAAGCGTCCACGCGGTCAAGCACGCCGCCATGCCCGGGTAACAGGTGGCTGCTGTCTTTCACGCCGGCACTGCGCTTGATGAGCGACTCCACCAGGTCACCCACCACACTCATCGCCGCCATGAAAACGACCGAGACCAGCAAGAACCCCAGCCCGTGCTGGGCAAGGTGCGAATACAAGCTGGGCAAGGGCAAGGCCCAGGCCTGCTCGGCCCAGCGCCAGCCCCAAGCCAGCAGCAACACACCGACCATACCGCCCCAAACACCTTCCCAGCTTTTGCCGGGGCTGATCGAAGGCGCCAGCTTATTGCGGCTCAATCGCCCGCCCAAGGTACGCCCGGCAAAGTAAGCAAAGACATCGGCCACCCAGACCAGCACCAGGACCGAAAGTAGAAAATTCACACCCAGTACACGGGCTTGCGCCATAGCCAGCCAGGCACACCACAGCACCAGCACACCCAGCACCAGCCGAAGCGGGCGAGCAATCTTGTCCCAGGCCGGCACGCCCGCCGCCAAGAGCCAGCAACCCGCCAGCACCCAAAAGCCCCCGGCCAGCACCCACACCATGGGCAAGGGCTGCCCGAGCCAACCGGCTGACCAGGACAGCGCGCACATCAGCACACACAGACCCGATGTCAGGAAAGCGGCGCCCTGCCCCAAGCCATTCAGACGCCCCCACTCCCAGGCCCCTGCGGCAATGAGCACGAGCGCCAAAGCACAAAACGGCTCGGCTTGCGGATAAAACAAAGCCGGAAGCAAGACGAGCAACAAGGCGACGGCGGTGATGA
>CANGMW010000197.1 GCA_947454695.1 Comamonadaceae bacterium
ATGTTGGTCACCACGCCACCGCCCAAGCCGACACCGGCCGCGCCTAAGCTGACCGCGCCGGCCAGGGCTTTGATGCGGTCGCGGCTGTTGGCCGTCACCGCGATCGACCCGCCGGTGGACACATTGGTCACCTTGCTGTCGTCGCCGCCGATCAGCGCCTGGGTTTGAGAATCAATGATGCTCACCGCCACCGAGCCTTGCACCCCGACGGCGCCCGCGCTCATACCCACCGCGATGGTTTGGATGAGGGTGTCGCTGTCGGCGGCCACGACCTCGTCATGCGCAAAAACGCCCGCGTTGCCGGTGATGCTGGCGTTGGTGTGCGTGCCGATGCGGTTGACCGCAATGGCCGCACCCACACTGGCGCCGCCGCTGCCCGAGAAATTGCCGGCCAATGAATTGATGGCCTCGTTGTTGCGCGCGCTGACTGTCAGCGAATTGGCTACCCGGGGCACGATGCCCGCGCCATCCCAGGAGGCGGTGATCTCGTCTTCCAGAATGTTGGTGGAGTTCGAGCCCGAAATAGCCACGGTGCCGCTGGCGCCGGCTGCGACCGCCAGAGAGGAAATTCTGGAGCTGGAATAAGCGTCCACCACCGTGGCACCCGAAGCGCGCAGGGTGGTGGACCCCGTGCCTTTGAGCACTTCGGCTTTGACGACCTTGCTGCTGGCGGAATTGTCGGCCGTGCGGCCCAGGTAGTTCAGGGCCAGCGCAGCGCCCCCGCCGGCGCTGCCGCCCCCGGCCACCGAGCCGGCGAACGACTCGATGGTGGAGTCGTCACGCGCCCGCACGCCGATGGTTGTGGCGTCACTGGCCGTTTCCGTGTTCTTAACTTGCGCCAGCACCGTGGAGGTGAGCGCGTTAGTGGTGTTGGAGCCGGCCAGCGCCAAGGAGCCGCCCCCGGCCATGCCCGCCGCTACCGATTTGATGGTGCCCGACGAGGTGGCGTCGACTTCCAGCGCGCCACTGGTGCGCAGCGTGCTGTCGGCCAAACGGGCCGTCACGTCGCCGCCGATGGCGTTGACGGCCACGGCCGCGCCCACCGCCGCGCTGCCCGCGCCGCTGATGGTGCCGGCCAACGAAAAAATATTGGCGCTGTTGGCGGCGTTGACGGTGAAGTCACCGCCGGTGCCAACCTGGTTCACGCTCAGCGCCTGCGCCTGGACGCTGGCGTTGATCTCATTGGTGGTGAAGCTGCCGTTCACCGACGCGCCGCCTGAGGCTGCGCCCGACGCCGCCACCGAGGTGATGTCCGCGCTCATCAAGGCGTTCACCGTCACCGAAGGCGCTGCGTTCAAGGTCATGCCCGACAAGGTGGACTGCACGCTGCTGCCCACTTGGTTGACCGCAATCGCCGCGCCTACCGCTGCGGCGCCGCTGGCTGACATATTGCCGGCGAAGGTGTGCACGGTGGCCGCATCCTGACCCTGCACGGTGAGCGACGAAGCGCCCCCGCTGAGCGAGCCGCCCGACCAGTTGGCCACGATGCTGTCTTCCAGCAAATTGGTGGTGTTGGAGCCGGTCACGGCCACATTGCCGCTGCCGCCCACCGCCACACCCATGGATTCAATGAGTGAGGTGGAGCGGGCTTTGACCAGCACCGCGCCGCCGGAGTTGAGCGTGCTGCCCACCACCTCGGCTGTGATGCTCTTGCTGCTGTCGGCGTTGGTCGCAGTGCGCCCCAGGAAGTTCAGGGCAAAGGCTGCCCCGCCTGCCGCCGTGCCGCCACCGGTCACGGTGCCTGCAAAAGACTGGATGGTGGAGCTGTCCAGGGCCAGCACTTGCAAACTTGAGGCGGCCGCGGTTTGCGTCACCGTGTCCATTTGCGCCAGCACCGTGGAGGTGATGCCGTTGGTGGTGTTGGAGCCGGCCGCACCCACGGTGCCGCCGCCCGAGACACCCGCCGCCACCGAGCGGATCGTGCCCGAGGAACTGGCTTGCAGAGCCACCGCGCCGGTCGTTTTTAAGGTCGAGTTGGCCGTGCGGGCGGTGACGCTGCCGCCGATGTCGTTGACCGACACGGCCACGCCCACCGCCGCCGTACCCGCACCACTGATGGTGCCCGCCAAGGAAGAAATCGCTTCCGAATTGGTCGCCTGCACGCTCATGGCACCACTGCTCGCGTGCGATTGGTTGACGTTGGTGACTTGCGCCAGCACCGTCGCGTCGATCGTGTTGGTGGTCACGCTGCCATTGATAGCGGCGGTGCCGCCGCCGCTGCCTGAGGCCGCGATAGAACCAATCGAGCCGCTCAAGGTGGAGGTGACACTCACGCCCACCGGGGCAATCAATTCCAGGTTGTTCACCAGCGCGCGCACGCGGAAGTGTTTGCCGTCCTGCCCCATGCTGTTGACGGCCACCGAGCCGCCGATGGCGCCCGTGCCGCCGGCCGAGACCGCGCCGGCCAGCGATTCAATCGTGCCCGAGCCGGTGGCGCTCACCGTTAACTGCGTGGCGGTGCCGCGCAAGCTGTTGCCGCCGGCGTCGTACTCGGCCAGCACATCGGCGTTGAGCCAGTTCACGGTGGAAGAGCCGGCCGCCGCATAAGTTCCCCCGCCCGTCAGGGTGGCCGAGAGGGTGCGCACCGCGCCTTGTGCCGCGGCGGTGATGCTCACCGAATCGCTGGCAATCAGGTTGCTGCTCGTCACGCGCGCACTGCGCTCGGAGCCGATGGTGTTAAAGCCAAAGGCCAGGGCCGCTGAATAACTTTTGGACGCGGCAAATCCGCCGGCCAGCGACTGGATGCTGGCGGTGTGGCCGCCGGACGATTCGCCCGCGTTCACATTCACCTGGCCGGCCGTGATCAAGCTGTCGTTGATCAACGCGGAGGTCACGTCGCCGATTTCGTTCCAGGTCACCGTACCGGAGAAAGCCGCGCTGCCTGTGGTGGCCGCGCCGGAGGCGGCAATGGATTCAATGTCGCTCGTGTTGTTGGCGCTGACGTGCGCCACACCCGTGCCCAGGTTGACCGTGGTGCTGTTGACAGACGCCAGGTTGCCCGCCGCCCGCGTGCTGACCGTGGCACCTTCGGAGGTGAAACTGCGCGCGCCGGTTTCGGTGAACGACAGCGCCGCCCCGGCGGCCGTGCCGTTGCCAGCGCCCACGGCAAAACTCAAATTGCCGGCCAGGCTGAAATTTTTGCTACTGGTCAGCGCCGTCACGTCCAGATTGGCCGCGTTGATATGGCCGCCCGTGACATGGGCCACATTGCTTTGACCGATCAGGTCGATGGTGGCCGAGCCCATGCCGGAGAACTTGCCCTTGGTTGCACCGACACCGGCGGCTACGCCGACGATGTTGGCGCCGCTGACCGAAGTCACCGACACATTGCCACCGGCCGTCACGTTGGCGTTGAGGGTGGCTTCGTAATCGGTTTGCACGCTGTTTTGCACATAAGACAAACCAGCACTCGTGCCCTTACCGCCCAAGCTCACGCTCAAGGTGCCGGCCACGCCCAGCACGCTCTCGCCCACGCCCACTGAGGACGTGAGGTCGCTGGTGTAGCCGCTGTTGGTGCTGGAGAGCTCGTAATCAGTCACCTCGGAGGTGCGCACGGCACCGATCAGCGCATCCAGGGCGCCGTTAGAGGGCGAGCCGCCCGCCAGAATCGTTAAGCCGCCGGACAAGCCCACCGTGGCGCCACCGGTCACACCGGCGCTCACCCTGTTGTGAAGGCTGTTGAAGACAAACGAGCCCATCAACTGGCCCCTGGATTGCGCATTCGTCTGGACGCCCGCCACGGCGGCCATGCCCACCACTTTTTCAGTGGACAGCGCAGCCACGGTCAGGTCGTGCAGGTTGGTGATGGCGCCGCCGCTCACACTGGCGGTGGTGCTGCCACTCAAGTCCACATAAGAGATCGCCGCGCCGATGCCCGCCGAGCCCTTGCCCTTGCTGAAGGACAAGGAACCCCCGCCTGCACCGATGCGGCTGCGGTCATAGGCCACCACCTGGCCGTCGATGTCACTGCTGGCGCTGCGTCCCGAAATACTGGAGCTGGTGATGTTGGCGCTGGTGTCGTCACTGCTTTGCGTGATCGAGGCCGAGCCCACCACCGACAAATCATTGCTGCTGCCTTTGGACAGGTTGACCGAAATACCGGTCGCGACCGCCGTGCGCTCGCCGCTCTTGAGGGCTTGCACCACGAAAGCGCCGGCATCGCCCTCATACAAGCCCGTGATGGTGGAATTGTTGATCTGCGCGGTGGTGTCGTCGTCCGAGCTTTGAATCGCGATGGCGCCGGCAATCGCGGAGCTGAAACTCGTCGAGTTGTTCTTGGCCATGGCCAAGGCGCCGCCGCCGGCCACACTGACTTGGGTCAGGTCCGAGATCGCACGCACGCTCAGCGTGAGGGCGTCTGCGCCCACGGGGCGCAGCAGTGCGCCGTCAATCAAAGCCGTGGTGTCGACATTGCTGTAGTTGGTGACCAGGCTGCCGGCACCGGCAATTTGAAAGCTCGGCGCTTTGTTGCTCTCGGTCTCGCCCGAGCCGCTGCTGCCATCGCCCCCTGCACCTTCAGATTTCGCGTCAGCGGTGACTGCAGCCAAAGGCGCCAAGCTGGCGTTCTGGTCATTGGACGTGGTGGTTGCGCTGCTGGATTTGGCGTCCACTTTGTCCGAAGATTTTTCGCCCAAGCCTTTTTCATCGCTGCTTTTCGAGGAGGCCTCAGCACCGGCCACGCCGACTGCACCGATCATGCCGTGGCTGGTCGCGCGCACCACCGCACCCGAAGTTTGCACATAGCCTTGGGCACCTTCAGCGGTGTTGGCAGCGCCCGCATAAGCGTCGGCGTCGTTGTCGCCGATGTAGGCCTTGGTCAGCCCCGTCACATCGTTGAGGGCCACGGCCACGCCGACCCCCGAGTTATCGCTCTTGGTGATGGCGCCTGTCACACCAAACACCCACAATTTCAGATCCGCCGTCACGTTCACGCCGTTCGGGGCGGTGATTTTGGCTTCGCGGCTGATCGAGGCCAGTGTGGTCTCGTTCAGCTTGGTGTAGGACACCATGCCGTTGACCGCCACGCCTTCGCCCGCACCCGCACTCGGGGTGATGGTCAGGGCCAAATCTTTGGTTTCTGCGGCGACATTCAGCACGCCGGCGGCGGTGAGGGTGATCTCTGCACCGTCAGCAATGCCGGCCACTGCCACATTGGTGCGGTTGACCATCGAGAACGTACCGCCCACCGATTTGCCGCCGCC
>CANGMW010000198.1 GCA_947454695.1 Comamonadaceae bacterium
AAGCAGTGCAGGCACACGGCGATCGATGGACCGTTCGAGCCAGTGGCCAGGCCGGGGGCCGTGTGTTTGATGCTGTCGTGCTGGCCACGCCGTCCACGGTGGCAGCACAACTGGCGCGCGATGCGGCAGCGTCTGTTCCAGCCGCTTGGCAAAGCGCCCTCCAGGGCTGGGCACACTGCACCGAAGCCCTGCGCTTTGAAGCCATCACCACCGTGTACACCCACCACCCGCAGGCCCGCCTGGCTCAAGCGATGTTGGCCCTGCCCAGCGACGCCGCATCACCCGCGCAGTTTGTATTTGACCGCGGCCAGCTCGGCGGCCCCCAAGGCCTCCTGGCCTGGGTGGTGAGCGCCAGCCAGGGGGATCGCGATCAGCTGCAAGCCCAGGTTCTGCAACAAGCCCAAGCCCTGCTCGGGCTCAACATGCAGGTCGTGCAAACCGTGGTGGAAAAACGCGCCACCTTTGCCTGCACACCGGGCCTGCGCCGCCCCGGTTCAGTGTTGGCACAGGGGCTGGTGGCCTGCGGTGACTACATTGACGGCCCTTACCCCGCCACGCTAGAAGGCGCGGTGCGCAGCGGGCTGGCTGCCGCACAGGCGGCGCACACGCATGGACAGCGCCTGGACCGGCCCTCACCATCATTCCCCCTTTCTGCTCTTGGAGACACCCCATGAAACGCCTTGTCTACTACTTGCTGATCACCGCGATGGTGCTGCTCATGATCGTCGTGCTGGTGCTGGGCACAGGCGTGTGGCACGTAGGCAGCAAGCTGCCCCAACGCCAAGGCATCGCGACACTGTCGGGCCTGAAAGGACCGGTGACGGTGGCCTTTGACGAACGCGGCGTGCCCCACATCGAAGCCCGCAACGAAGCCGACCTGTACCGGGCGCTGGGCTATGTGCACGCGCAAGACCGCCTGTTCCAGATGGAAATCCTGCGACGTCTGGCGCGCGGTGAACTGGCTGAAATTCTGGGCCCCAAACTGCTGGACACCGACAAGTTGTTTCGCACGCTGGGGCTGCGCGCACACGCCGACCAGGCAGTGAAAAAGCTTGATCCGCAGCAGCCGGCAACGCGCGCCTTGCTGGCCTACCTGGATGGCATCAACCAGTTTCAGGCCACCCACAGCCGTCCGGTCGAATTCGAACTGCTGGGCATCCAGCCCCGCCCCTTCACGCCGCAGGACACGCTGGCAGTCTCGGGCTACTTGGCCTACAGCTTTGCAGCCGCCTTCCGGACCGAGCCCATGCTGACCTATGTACGCGACCAACTTGGTGCGGACTATCTGCGCGTGTTCGATCTGGACTTGAAACCGCAAGGTGTCTTGTCGGTCGCGTCATCACAAACGAGCGCACAAGCCAAGGTACAACTGAGCAACGCTGACTGGCACAGCCTGGCGCGTTTGGGCGAACTCAGTCTGGATGCCCTCACGCTAGCGGGCGTGCCCCAATACGAAGGCAGCAACGCCTGGGCCGTCTCGGGTGCACGTACCCGCAGCGGCAAGCCGCTGCTGGCGGGTGACCCACACATCAGCTTTTCCGCGCCGGCCGTCTGGTACGAGGCGCATTTGAAATCGCCGGGATTTGAGTTGTACGGCCACTACCAGGCGCTCAACCCGGTGGCCCTGCTGGGGCACAACCAAGCGTTCGGCTGGAGCCTGACCATGTTCCAGAACGATGACGTCGATCTGGTAGCCGAAAAAGTCAACTCGGCCAACCCCAAGGAGGTCTGGTACCACGGCCAATGGGTCGAGCTGCAAACCCGGGAGGAAATCATCGCGGTCAAAGGCGCGCCTTCGGTGACGCTGAACGTGCAGCGTTCACCGCACGGCCCGATCATCAACCAAGCGTTCACCGACAGTCTGCCCACCACACCGGTGGCCATGTGGTGGGCGTTTCTGGAAACCGAGAACCCGGTGCTGGACGCCTTCTACGAACTCAACCGCGCGACCACGCGTGAACAAGCGCGACAGGCCGTCAGCAAAATCCACGCACCCGGTCTGAATGTGGTCTGGGCCAATGCCGGTGGTGACATCGGCTGGTGGGCCGCCGCGCGACTGCCCAAGCGCCCCGCTGGGGTGAACCCGAATTTCATCCTGGACGGCAGCAGCGCGCAATCGGACAAACCCGGCTTCTACGACTTCAGCAACAACCCGCAGGAAGAAAACCCGGCGCGCGGCTACATCGTCTCCGCCAACCACCAGCCTGCCGCGCGTAACGGCGTGTCGGTGCCGGGCTATTACAACCTGCCCGACCGCGCGCAGCGGCTGAACGCCCTGCTGCAGGCCGATGTGACATGGGATGTCCACAACAGCCAGGCCTTGCAACTCGACGATCGCACCGACTACGGCCCGCGCCTGCTCAAGCCACTGCTGCCTTTGCTGCAGACAAGCGCCGCCAACGACACCGAGCGTGAGCTAGTGACCCAACTGGCCCAATGGGATGGACGACACCACATCGACTCAGTCGCAGCCACGGTGTTCAACCAGTTCATCTATGAGCTGGCCCGTCTGGCCATGGCCGATGAACTCGGAGCGGCCCTGTTCAAAAACCTGTTGCGCACCCGGGCACTGGACCAAGCCCTGCCACGCCTGGCTGCCGATGCGGACTCGCCCTGGTGGGACCAGCGGGAGACCGCGCAGCGCGAAACACGGGCCGACATCGTCAAGCAGGCCTGGCAAAGTACCCTGGCCCACCTGACCCAGCTGCGCGGCGCAACGGGTGCTGCATGGCGTTGGGGTCAACTGCACACCCTCACCCACGGCCATCCGCTGGGACAGCAAAAACCACTGGACCGCCTCTTCAATGTGGGGCCATTTGCGGCACCTGGCGGTCGCGAGCTGCCCAACAACATTTCTTTGCCGGTCGGCCCGGCCCCGTGGGCGGCTAGCTATGGGCCGTCGACACGGCGCCTGATTGATTTTTCAGAGCCGGGCAAGGCGCTGGGCATCAACCCGGTCGGCCAAAGCGGCGTGCTGCTCGATGCCCATTACGAAGACCAGGCCAGGACCTACATCCAGGGCGGCTACCAGCCCATGCACCTGGAGACCCGGGATGTCGCACAACACGTGCGCAGCACCCTGACACTGCAAGCGCAGCCCTGAGGCTTCAAGCCAGCAGACCCAGCACCTCGCACAGCTGGGCCAGGTCAGTGACGTGCAAGTGCGGCTGCGTCTCGTGTGCCCAGTCTTTTTGCTCGCGGTTGACCCACACGGTTTGCATGCCGGCCTCGCGCCCGGCCAACACATCCAGCGCGGCGTCATCGCCCACATGCAGTACCTCGTGCGGTGCCACGCCGGCGGCCTGAGCGGCGGCATGGAAAAAACGCGGATCGGGTTTGCCCATGCCCATGTCTTGCGCGCTCAAAGCCGCTTTAAAAAACGCACCGATGCCCACTTGGTGCACATCGGCGTTGCCGTTAGATAAAGCCACCACCGGAAAGCGTGCGGACAACCAGTGAAGCGCCGGCAAGGCGTCGTCAAACAAATCCACCTTCATGCGCTCGGCAATGAAGACCGCATAAGCCGGCTCGACCAAGGCTACCGCTTCGGCATGGCGCTCCAGGACCAAGCGAATCACCTCGCGACGCAGGGTGCCCAAATCGTGGCCAATGTCAGGACGCCGCCGCTGCACTTCCTCACGCAAGGCCAGCCGCTGCTCGGGCACGCTCAGAAAATCGGCACTGCGGGGGGCCTGCGGGCGCAGCCAGTCTTGCAAGACTTGCTCGGCGCGCCGGATGGTGGGCCACACGGGCCAAAGGGTGTCGTCCAGGTCCAGTGAAATGGCCTTGACGTTTTGAAGGTTCAGCATAGATGGGCGAGAATACCTCATGGCTTTTAAAACCGAACCCTCTTACACCCACGGGCAAGCGCCTGTGACCGCTGTCTTGCTGTGCAACTTAGGCACGCCTGACGCCCCCACCCCTTCGGCCCTGCGCCGCTACCTGGCCGAATTTTTAGGCGACCAGCGCGTGGTGGAAATCCCCAAGCCCATCTGGTGGCTGATCCTGCACGGCATTATTTTGCGCTTGCGCCCGGCCAAATCCGCAGCCAAATACGCCAGCATCTGGACGGATCAGGGCTCGCCGCTGAAAGTCTGGACCGAGCGCCAGGCTCAGAGTCTGCAATCCTGGTTTAAGCAAAAAGGCCAGCAGGTGCAGGTGCGCTATGCCATGCGTTACGGTGCGCAGTCCATCGCCAGCCAGTTGAATGAGCTCAAAGCACAAGGCGCGACCAAGGTGTTGATCCTGCCCGCCTACCCGCAGTATTCGGGCACCACCACCGCCAGCGTGTTTGATGCGGTGTACCACTGGGCCGGCAAAGTGCGCTACATACCGGAGCTGCGTTTTGTGAACCATTACCATGACGACGCGGGCTACATCCAGTCTCTGGCCAACAGCATCCGGGCGCATTGGCAAACCCATGGACAGCCCGAGCAGCTGGTGATGAGCTTTCATGGTGTGCCTGAGCGCACGCTGCATCTGGGCGACCCCTACCACTGCGAATGCCACAAGACCGGTCGCCTCCTGGCCCAAGCCCTGGGCCTGCAAAAAAACCAATACACCCTGACCTTCCAGTCTCGCTTTGGCAAAGCCAAATGGTTGCAGCCCTATACCGAGCCCACCGTCATCCAACTGGCTGAGCAAGGTGTGAAGCGCATTGATGTGGTGTGCCCGGGCTTTACCAGCGACTGTCTGGAAACCCTGGAAGAAATTGCGCAGGAAGTGCGCGAAGCGTTTGTGCATGCCGGCGGCGAGACCTTCCACTACATCCCCTGCCTGAACGACAACGCCGACTGGGTGGCTGCCTTAGGTGCGGTGGCTCAGCAGCACCTGGGCGGCTGGCCGACCCGCGCGCCCGATCCCCAAGCCCTGGCCGAATCACGCGCCTCGGCACTGGCCTTGGGCGCCGCACAATGAGCGCCGCGGTGACCCTTGGGTCACCGCGGTAGCAGCCTTAAGCCGTGCGGGCGCGTTTGACGGCCAGATAAGCCGGGCGCGACAAACATTGTTCCACCCAAGCGCTGACCAGCGGGTAGGCTTGAAGCGCATCACCGCCACTGGCGCGCACCCACAGCACCACACTGGCCACGCACAAATCAGCCACGGTGAAGCGATCGGCTGCTAAGTACGCCTCCTGCTTGGCGTGTTGCGCGGCCAGGTGTTGCTCCAACAA
>CANGMW010000199.1 GCA_947454695.1 Comamonadaceae bacterium
GCATGGCAACCCGGCCTGGAGTTACCTTTACCGCAAGATGATCCCGGAATTTTTGGGGGCAGGGCATCGCGTCGTGGCGCCGGATTTGATAGGGTTTGGCAAGAGCGACAAGCTCAAGAAGGACAGCGCCCACAGTTTTACCTGGCACCGTCAGTGCCTGCTCGAACTGATTGAACGGCTGGACCTGCGCAATATCGTGTTGGTCGTACAGGATTGGGGCGGCATTCTGGGCCTGACACTGCCCATGGCAGCGCCCGACCGCTTCCAAGGCGCCTTGATCATGAACACCACGTTGGCCACGGGTGAAGAGCCCTTGTCTGCGGGCTTTTTGGCATGGCGCGAGATGTGCGCGTCCAAGCCCGAGTTTTCCATCAGTCGATTGTTCGCCCGAGGCAACCCTCACATGACCCAAGCGGAGTGTGACGCCTATGACGCGCCGTTTCCGGACAAAGGTCACCGGGCCGCCACGCGCGCTTTTCCGGCGATGGTGCCAGAACGCGCCGATGACGATGGCGCTGCAACGTCACGGCAGGCAAGGGATTTCTGGCAAAACACCTGGAATCAACCCACCTTGATGGCCGTTGGTGCGCAAGACCCAGTCCTCGGGATAGCACAGATGCGTGATTTGCGCGCCCTCATGCACGACCGACCCGAACTCCTGGTCATTGAACAGGGTGGTCACTTTGTGCAGGAACATGGACAATCCATCGCTCAGGCAGCCGTTCAATTTTTTAAGAACGCACCTACCGGACAGAGCACCTCCTGAAATCCATGAAAAAACACATCTACATCTACTCACCCTCAGGCGCCGTGCGGGACAAAAAGGCGTTTCGCAAGGGCCTGGAACGTCTCAAAGAATTGGGACACGACGTGGAGGTGGATGAAGCGGCGCTGTCCAGCCAACAGCGCTTTGCAGGCGCTGACGATATTCGTTTGGCAGCAATTCACCGCGCGGCGTCCAGTGGGGCCGATGTGGCCTTGATTTCGCGCGGCGGGTACGGCTTGACCAGGCTTTTGGCCGGTATTCAATACAAGCGACTGAGCCAAGCCATTGAACGAGGCACCCAGTTTGTAGGCTTGAGTGACTTCACGGCACTGCAACTCGCCCTGCTGGCTAAGACGGGGGCTATCACTTGGGCCGGTCCGAATTTGTGTGAAGGGTTTGGTTCAGCCGACGGAGTAGACGACATCATGCAAGCCTGCTTTGACGACCTGTTGCTAGAGCAGGGGGAGGGGACGGGTTGGCGTCAACACAAGGAAAGTGCCGCGGCACTGTCGCTGGCACCAGCGTTCCATCAAAAGCGCATGGGTGATGCTGCAGACTTTAGAGTTCGAGACGGTCTTTTATGGGGCGGTAATTTGGCGGTGTTGTGCAGTTTGATGGGCACACCCTATTTGCCAAAGATTGAGAAGGGTATTTTGTTCTTGGAAGATGTAGGAGAACATCCCTACCGGATTGAACGGATGTTGACGCAGCTGCTCCATTCGGGCGTTTTGGCCAAACAAAAAGCCATCGTTTTGGGACAATTTACGGACTACAAGCTGTCGCCTCACGACAAGGGCTACAACTTCAATGCTGTGGTCGCCTGGTTACGAACCCAAGTGAAAACACCCGTCGTGACCAACTTGGCATTTGGCCATGTCCAGACTAAAGTCATGTTGCCTGTGGGTGCCAAAGCTGACTTGCTCGTGCAAGGACGGGACGCACTCCTACTTTGGGGTCACCTTTAATTGCGACGGCTTGAGGCGTGAACAAATTCTGACATCATGGGCTTAGGGATCAAGCCCTGAAACTGTGGTTTCAAACCGAGAACTTTTTGTTTGGCAATAGCCTCTCCATGTAACTCGGAAAGCGTCGCCATGACATTGCTGCGCAGGTGCCACAACCCGTGCACGTCTTCTGCAAACAAAATATGTTTCAAAGTTCTCGGCGATCGGCTCCATCCCTCAGCACCCAGACATTCGAGCATTGCCCAACGCAACTCGAATACAGCTGTTTGCTGATCAAAAGCCAGCCGAGTGACCAAGTAAGTCTGAACACTCTTGACAAAACGAGACGGATTTTTGACAAATTTCATAACGAAAACATTTAATTCATATACTTACATTCGGTATTATATATAAGCAAATAACCGACCAGGATAGCAATTACCCTGGATTTATATTTATCAAAACAATCAGTATCAATATATATTTATTTGCCGATTAAATATAATGAATATTTATGCGGGAGTTATCTGATATGAGTCTCAAGGGTACAGTTTTGTTTGTAGAAATGACCTTTCCTGGACTGGACCATCAGGGCAATGATCAGATTGACAAATTAATTTCACTGAATAAAAAAGCGCTTTCCGAAAAAATTAAGGAATATCAAGCATTTCATCTCAAAATTTTAGGCAATGGTGTGTTTTCTGTGTTTTATTCAATTCACCAAGCCATTGTTTGTGCCTCTGCTCTGGTTAAGGATCCAAATTCGGCCTTTACAAATGGCCTATCCCTAAAAATTGGCATGTGCCATGGCGCTATTGAAATGGTCGGTGGCGATTGTTTTGGAGATGCCGTCAACGTAGCTTTCCGGCTCAGTCAACTCGCAACAGCCAACGAGATATGGGCTGACTTGGAGGGTGACTATCCGCAGCATCTGCCTTCCACCCTTAATTGCGAAAAATTGGGTGCAATCCCCATTCACGGACGAACGGGTCTCAGTACGGTACTTAAATTAATTCCAATTGAATCACCAAGCGCCGATCAATTTACCGAGCTTGCGCCTTTTGAGTCTCCGAACAAAGCGCCTGGACCGGCTGTTGGTTTCATTGATTTTTTTTACAACGGAGTTTCACGTCGCTGCCTTCGGCAGCAAGGTCCCATTCGAATAGGTCGAGCAGATGACATGGATTTTCAGATCCATGATGATCGCGTTTCTAGATCACATTTGAAAATTGAATGGCGCCACCAAGGTCCTACGGTGTGTGATCTCAGCAGTTTCGGCACGTGGGTACGATTTCAGAACAAGGAGTCCGTTCTTTTTTTACGCCGGGAATCGTGTGTTTTGCATGGAACGGGGGAGTTGATACTTAGTTCATCGCTCGCCACCAAGGAGCCCCCGATCCTGAGCTTTCAAATATCGTTGGCGTGATGTTTATTAACATAATATACATCGTATAAAGTTAATGCAGGAGCAAAAAGGGGCCTGCCCAGCCCCAAAAAAGTCAATGCCCGTTCATGCCTTGTCAGTGATCCCGTTGAAAAGAATTTCGAAATTGCGACTTGTCATTTCACCAATCGCTTCAATGGTGGTGTCTTTAATCTGAGCTAATTGTTGGGCCACCAATGGCACATATGAGGGGTTGTTTGTCTTTCCCCGGAAAGGCACAGGTGCCAAATACGGACTGTCTGTTTCGATCAACAACCGGTCCATTGGCACAAAACGGGCGACATCACGCAATTCCTGCGCACTTTTGAAAGTCAGGATTCCAGAAAATGAAATGTAAAAGCCCAACTCCAAAGCGGCGCGCGCGACCTCAGTTGTTTCAGTGAAACAATGAAAAACGCCTCCAGCCGAACCTGGGCCACCATGTTCACCTTCATCACGCAAGATATTCAAGGTGTCGTCCGAGGCATTGCGTGTATGGATCACCAAAGGTTTTCCCAACTCACGGGCAGCACGTATATGCACCCTAAAGCGTTCACGCTGCCAAGCCATATCAGCCACGGAGCGTGTTCCAAGCCGATAGTAGTCCAGCCCGGTTTCACCAATTCCAACAACACGCGGCAGGCGACCACGGGTCAGCAAATCATCCACGGTTGGCTCCCGCACCCCTTCGTTGTCGGGGTGAACCCCCACCGTAGCCCACAGTTGATCGTCCAGCAACGCCAGCGCATGGACAGATTCAAATTCTTCAAGGGTGGTGCAAATACACATAGCGCGGTTGACTCGCGCGTCAGCCATAGCCTGACGAATACGGGGTAAATCGCTGGCGAGTTCCGGGAAAGTGAGATGGCAATGAGAATCAGTAAACATGCAGAGAATAGATCAATAACATGGGGCAGTGTGAACGCAGGTCATCGCGTTGCGGGAAAACTTTAATTCAACAGCGGGTTGGCCATCAAACCGTTTGGGTCTGTCTGTCGGTACTTATATGCGAACTGAGAATTTGCTCAATTTTATTTTTCAACAGGCGGGATTTTTCATCGCTAGGAAACTGAACGCCAACCCCCTGCGATCGGGCGCCTGCCGCCTTGGCAGGGGTGATCCAAGCCACTTTTCCCGCAACGGGGTATCGCTGCGGATCGTCTGGTAGGGTGAGCAAGACATACACGTCATCACCTAAACGATACGCTCTGGTAGAGGGCACAAAAATCCCACCATCTGCGAACAAAGGGATGTACGCCGCGAACAAAGCCGACTTCTCCTTGATGGAGAGTTGGATCACACTGGGTCGGGGGGCGGTGGATTCGGTCGGGTTCATAGCGAAAGCGTCATAGGCTCGAGTTTAGAACTTTTTGAGCTTGACTCACAAGCGCTTCCAGCATCAACCCAGAGTTGAAAGGGTGTTCAGATGTACGGCTGCTGAAGGCGAGATCACGGCTCCAGGCACTCAGGGCAGGCAGCGATTTGAGACGTGGCACGTCGCCAGTATCGAAAAATCGAGGGGCTGCGCCAAAGTGGATGGCCTGCAGATCGTGACAGAGCTTCTGTTGAGCATCGATCAGTTGGGCAGGCGTCCAGTCACGAATCAAACTGACATCGCCGCGCTGCATGGCTTTGGGAAAAGCGCGCCAACTTTTGGGGTCTCGTGCGGACTGAGCAAATGACAGGGCATCTTCAGGACGCCCGCCAGCTGCGCGCAACAAGATACCGGCATCTGCTGCATTCATGCCCTGCTCTTGCAGCCATTGCTGCGCCAGCGCTAACTCGGGCCAGACCATGGTGTGCGTCAAGCAGCGGCTTCGAATGGTGGGCAGTAATTCGTGAGCGGCTTCGCTGGCCAACACAAAGCGAACATCGCCCGGTGGCTCCTCCAAAGTTTTAAGCAAGGCATTCGCGGTCACATGGTTCATTCGCTCAGCAGGAAAGATCAGCACGGCCTTGCCGCGGCCCCGAGCACTGGTTCGCTGGGAAAACTCGATTGCGTCACGCA
>CANGMW010000200.1 GCA_947454695.1 Comamonadaceae bacterium
ATGATGTGCGAGGTCCCGAGCAACGCCATCCTGGCCGATGAGTTCCTCGAGTACTTTGACGGCTTCTCGATCGGCTCCAACGACTTGACGCAGCTCACCCTGGGTCTGGACCGTGACTCCGGCCTGGAGTTGCTGGCCGCCGATTTTGACGAGCGTGACCCGGCCGTGGAAGCCATGATCAGCCGTGCCATCACCGCTTGCCGCAAGCAAAACAAGTATGTCGGCATCTGCGGCCAGGGCCCCAGCGACCACCCTGACTTCGCGCGTTGGCTGGTCAAACAAGGCATCACCTCGATTTCGCTCAATCCGGACTCCGTGGTGGAGACCTGGCGAAATATCGCTTCGATGTAAAAGCCCCGCCGCCATGGCCATCACACCTCGAAAGTTTTCAGCGTGTTGAGGCCAGGCCTTGGGTTCCACCAGATAGCCGCATGGCTCGCAGGCTTACCCCTGCGGGCCATTCTTTTGCTGGTCTGGGTGGCGGTGGCTTTTGGCGGGACTTTTTTCGCCCGTGATTTGCAGTTCACGGTGGCGGGGTGGCCCCTGGGTTTTTGGTACGCCGCGCAGGGGGCTATGCTGTTTTTTGTGGTGTTGGTGGCCTTGTTCGCCTGGCTTGAGAATCGCCGCGAAGCGGGCGGGATCGTCGTACCCCCAAACGCTGCTTATCTGGCCTACAAACGCCGGCTTAATCGTAATTTTCTGCTCTTTGTCGCGGGGTTGCTGCTGTTCCTGGCGTTGATGACGGTGGCTGAAAATCTGGGACTCTCCAAATCCTGGGTGGGCGCCATATTCCTGGCCTGTACCGTCAGCTTATATGCGGTGATTGGCATTTACAGCCGCACCGTTGATGCGGAGGAATATTACGTCGCAGGACGCCGCATCCCGGCTTTTTACAACGGCTTGGCTACCGCCGCGGATTGGATGAGTGCAGCCTCTTTCATCAGCCTGGCGGGTGGACTCTATTTGCAGGGCTTTTCGGGTGCCGGCAACCAGCCTGGTGGTTTGGCCTATGTGCTGGGGTGGACCGGGGGCTTTTGCCTGGTGGCCCTGTTGGTCGCGCCCCATCTGCGCGCCCTGGACTTGTACACCGTGCCGGATTTTTTTGCGCATCGCTATGAAGGCCAGTGGCCGCGCCGTATTGCCGCTTTGGCAGCCGTGGTGTGCGCCTTCAGCTATGTGGTGGCTCAAATTTACGGGGTAGGTTTGATCACCTCGCGTTTGACGGGCGTGCAGTTTGAGATTGGCATCTTGTTGGGACTGGGTGGGGTGTTGGTGTGTTCGTTCTTGGGGGGCATGCGTGCTGTGACCTGGACCCAGGTGACCCAGTACGTGGTGTTGATCCTCGCGTTTTTGATTCCCGTTTCCTGGTTGGCTTACAAGCAGTTAGGTAACCCGTTGGCACCTTTGGTCTACGGTCAGCAAATAGAACGCGTCACCGAGTTGGAAAAGCAGCTCAAAGCATCGCCGCAAGAGCACCAGGTCATTCAAGAATACGCGCACCGCGCGCAGATTTATGCGATGAAGTTGCGCGACGTGGGTGCGGCCTTGAGCGCAGACCGCGAACTCATCCAAGAAAAAATCCGTTTGCTGGTCGAAGCGCGTGCCGATGTGGACACCGTGTTTCTGGCTAAGCGTGAACTGGCCTTACTGCCCAAAGACATCGCCTCAGCGCGTGAGGTGTGGACCCATGCCATGCAGGACAATTTGGCGCGCGCCAAACCTTTAGGCGGAATGCCGGCCCATGCACAACCCTTCGACGGCGACCCCCACGGAACGCCACAGGAGCGCGACACCTTTGAGCTATCAAGAGCTAATTTTTTGGCGCTCATGTTCTGCCTGATGGTGGGCACCATGGGCATGCCCCATTTGCTCACCCGCTTTTACACCACCCCCACGGTGGCCGAGGCCCGCACCTCGGTGGGCTGGTCGCTATTGTTCATCACGTTGCTGTATGTGGCGGTACCCGCGCTGGCGGTGATGGTGAAGTTTGAAATCATGAGCCATTTGGTCGGTCAAAGCTTTGACAGCCTGCCCACCTGGATGGCCCAGTGGGCCAGGGTGGACAGCGGTCTGCTTTCCATACAGGACGTCAATGGCGACCACATTTTGCAATTTGCAGAGCTCAAATTAGGGGCGGACATCATCATGCTGGCCACGCCGGAGCTCGGCGGCATGCCCTATGTCATTTCCGGCCTGGTGGCCGCCGGCGGGTTGGCCGCTGCCTTGTCCACCGCGGACGCCTTGCTGCTCACGATTGGCAATGCCTTGGCGCATGACCTCACGGGCCAAGCCCATACGCCCAATCGGGCGACTTCGATGCGACAAGTCATCTTGTCCAAATTTGCCTTGTTGGTGGTGGCCCTTGTCGCCGCTTTTGTGGCCGCCCAGCGATCCAGCGACATCTTGGTGTTGGTCACAGCGGCTTTTTCTATCGCAGGGGCGGCGTTTGTACCCGCGCTCGTGCTGGGCATTTTTTGGTCCAAGGCCACACGGCCCGGTGCGGTGAGCGGCATGCTCGCGGGCGTGGGAATCACGGTCTACTACATGCTGATCAACCTGAGCTCCTTGAGGGCTGCGCTGCACCTCAGTGGCACCGGTTTGTGGTGGGGCATCCAACCCGTGTCGGCCGGAATTTTCGGCGTCACTGCGGGGTTCATCACAACGGTGGTGGTGAGTCTCTTCACCCAGAGCGGGCGAGGGCAGGGGATAAACCCTCAAATCAGGCTATAATCGCTGGCTAACCTTGCTGCACCCCAAGTAGACGCTGGGGGCAGCTTTTTCGCCCGACTTGATCAACTTTTGAGAGAGCGGGTTTCCCACAAGGAGTATCAATGCGTCATTACGAAATCATTTTGATGATCCATCCGGATCAGAGCGAGCAGGTTCCTGCCATGCTCGAGCGCTACAAAGGCATGATCACCGCTGGCAACGGCAAGGTGCATCGTGTTGAAGACTGGGGCCGTCGCCAGATGGTCTACATGATCAACAAGCTGGCCAAAGCCCATTACCTGTGCCTGAATATCGAAGCTGACCAAGCCGTGATGGCCGAGTTGGAGCACGCATTCAAGTTCAATGACGCTGTGCTGCGTCATTTGACGGTTCTGAAGAAGAAAGCCGAAACCGGTCCTTCTTCCATGATGAAAACCGTGGAGCGTGAAGACGCCCGCAAGCAGCAGCAGGCCGAGTACCAGGCCTGATGGTTTGAGCGAGGTGTGAACCCCAATCAGCTTGTTTTGACTGCCCGTATTGCTGAAGTGCAAACTTTGCGATACACCCCGGCGGGATTGCCCGCACTGGACCTCAAACTCGATCACGAGTCCACGGTCACGGAGGCAGGCCAAGACAGGCAGGTATCGGCGGCAGTGAAGGCGGTGGCGATCGGCTCAGTAGCGGAAAGCCTTGTCAAACAAGCAGTCGGTTCTTTGTGGCGGTTCCAAGGCTTTGTGGCCACCCCTCGCAATGCCAAGCACCTTGTGTTCCATATTCAGTCATTCAGTCAAGATTAATTTTCAGGAGGCCCAGATGGCCACGTTTAAAAAATTCAACAAAGACAAGCGCCCCAAGCGCAATACCCAGTCGCTGCTGTTCAAGCGCAAGCGTTTTTGCCGCTTCACGGTGACCGGCGTCGAAGAGATCGACTACAAAGACATCGACACCCTGCGTGATTTCATTGCCGAAAACGGCAAGATCATTCCCGCTCGCCTGACTGGTACCCGTGCCATTTTCCAGCGCCAGCTCAACACCGCTATCAAGCGCGCGCGTTTCCTCGCGTTGCTGCCGTACAGCGACCAGCACAAGATCTAAGGAGTCGACTCATGCAAATCATTCTGCTCGACAAAGTCGTGAACCTCGGTAACCTGGGCGAGATCGTCAAGGTCAAAGATGGCTACGCTCGCAATTTCCTGATTCCTTCGGGCCGTGCACGCCGTGCCACCGAAGAAGCCAAGAAAGACTTCGAAGCCAAGCGCGCCGAACTTGAAAAACAAGCTGCAGCCAAGTTGGCTGAGGCACAAGGTCAGGGCGAAAAACTCGCCGGCACCACCATCAAGCTGACTCAAAAAGCCGGTGTGGATGGTCGCTTGTTCGGTTCAGTAACCAACTACGACATCGCCGAAGAGCTGATCAAAAACGGCTACAAGGTTGCTAAAGCCCAAGTGCGTATGCCCAATGGCCCGATCAAGGTCGTGGGTGACAGCTCGGTGAACGTTGCCCTGCACACCGACGTGGTGGTGGAGATCAACGTGTCGGTCTACGGCGAAACCGCCTGATTTGACGCATCCCCTTCAAAGCCGCCCGGTCCGCCGGGCGGCTTTTTCTTTGGGCTTGCCGACTTATCCTCCAAATTCAACAGCTTGCCCACAGCGAATCATCAAGTTGTCCACAGCCTTTCACGCCAAGCTTCCAGGCTTTGGGGTTAGCATGTGACAAGCCCTAGGAACACAACATGTCAGCCGTTTTGACCACTGTCGATGATGATTACGGTACAGACCGTCAACTCGCCCAATTGCGCATTCCCCCGCACTCGATCGAAGCGGAATCCAGCGTACTGGGTGGCTTGCTGTTGGATAACCAAGCGTGGGAAGCGGTGAGCGAGTTGCTCACTGACAGCGACTTCTACCGCTACGAACACCGGTTGGTATTTGCAGCCATGGCAACGCTGATCAACGGCAACCGACCGGCCGATGTGATCACCGTGTTTGAGCAGTTGCAAAGCCAAGGCAAGGCCGAAAGCGTGGGCGGCTTGGCTTACCTCAATTCTTTGGCGCAGTATGTGCCCAGTGCCGGCAACATTCGACGCTACGCTGAGATTGTTCGTGAGCGCGCTATTCTCCGAAAATTGGTGAGTGCGAGTGATGAGATCGCCACCAATGCCTTCAACCCGCAAGGCCGACCTGTCGCGGCCATCCTGGACGAGTCCGAACAGAAAATTTTCAATATCGGCGAAGAAGGCTCACGCATGAAGCGTGGCTTTCAGGGGATGGACACCCTGGTGGTCTCGCTGATGGACCGTGTGCAGGAAATGGCTGATAACCCCAACGACATCACGGGGGTGCCCACCGGCTTTTATGACCTGGACCGCATGACCGCCGGTTTTCAGCCGGGCGACCTGATCGTA
>CANGMW010000201.1 GCA_947454695.1 Comamonadaceae bacterium
CCACGGTCTGGCCGCACTGGCTGGTGCCGCCACCGCGCGGCACGATGGGCACCTTCAAATCGCGGCAAATGTCGATGGCCAGCCGCACATCGCTGGCCTCGCGCGGCACGAACACGCCGATGGGCATGGCCTGGTAGATGGAGGCGTCGGTGGCGTAGCGGCCGCGGTCGGCCGGCGAAAACAACACTTCGCCCTGGGTCTGGGTGGTCAGGCGTTTTGCCAGTCGCGCGGCGACGTCGTTGCTCAGTCGGGCCACCGTGTCGTACGTGGCGGCGTTGCCGCTCAGGGCTTGGGGAGGTAGGGGGGCGTTCATGTCGATGAAGGTCTTAAGCTTGTGCGTTGCGCAAAACGTGCCCACGCAGTTGTTCTATCACCACATCGCGTTTGTGGTCCAGGTGGGCCAGCAAGACCGCGCGCATGGCGGGTGCGTCGCGTCGGGACAGGGCATCAATCATGAGTTCATGTTCGGCCAGGGCCTGCTTCCACTTCTGGCCGTCCTGGTTGGAACGAAAACGCAAGGCTTGCAAGCGTGCATTGACCTGGTTGTACGTCGTGGTGAGCACCGGGTTGCGCGCCGCCTGGTTGATGGCGGCGTGGATGGCCGAATTGAGCCGGTAATAGGCCGACAGGTCGCGCCGGGTGTAGGCGGCCATCATCTCGAAATGCATGGCGCGGATTTCATCGAGCTCAGCCTCGGTGATGCGCTGCGCGGCCAACTCGCCGGACTGGCCTTCCAGGCCCGCCATCACCTCAAAGGTGTTGAGTACATCCTCTTCGGTCAGCGTCAGGGCCACGGCCCCGCGGTTAGGCAGGAGCTCGACCAGGCCTTCTGCTGCCAGCGTCTTGATGGCCTCGCGCAGGGGCGTGCGCGACACCTTGAGCAATTCGCACAGTTCGCGCTCATTGAGCTTGGCGCCCGGCGCAATCTGGCCTTCGACCAGCATCTGACGCAATTCCTGCGTGGCCTGCGCGTGCAGGGCCGCGCCCGGGTGATGGAGAATTTCAGCCGACATCTGTTTTGTATTCAAAAATATTTATGAATTTTGCCGTGATTCAGGGTGAACACGATTGACAAAAGCATTTTGTATGCAAAAAATAGCTTTGTCAAAGAAAGGTGTTTCCCCATGCTCACGACCGATTTCCATCCCACTGGCCGCCATTTCCTGCAAATCCCCGGGCCCTCGCCCGTGCCCGACCGGGTGCTGCGCGCCATGAGCCTGCCCACCATCGACCACCGCGGCCCCGAGTTCGGCGCGCTGGGGCTGAAGGTGCTGGCCGACATCCAGAAGATTTTCAAAACCCGCCACCCGGTCATGATTTACCCGGCTTCGGGCACCGGCGCCTGGGAAGCCGCACTGGTCAACACCCTCTCCCCGGGCGACCATGTGCTGATGTATGAAACCGGCCACTTCGCCTTCCTGTGGCAGCGTCTGGCCACGCGCCTGGGCCTGAAGGCCGAGGTGATCGCCAAGCCCGGCATGGACGGCGGCATTCCGACGAGCTGGCGCCATGGTGTTCAGGCCGACCTGATTGAAGAACGCTTGAAGGCCGACACCGCCCACACCATCCGCGCGGTGTGCGTGGTGCACAACGAAACCTCCACCGGTGCGACCAGCGACATTGCAGCGGTGCGCCGCGCCATGGATGCAGCCAAGCACCCGGCCTTGCTGCTGGTGGACACCATCTCAGGCCTGGCCGGTGCGGACTACCAGCACGACGCCTGGGGCGTGGATGTCTCTATCAGCGGCTCGCAAAAAGGCCTGATGCTGCCCCCGGGCATGAGCTTCAACGCCCTGTCACCGCGCGCCATCGAGGCCAGCAAGACGGCCAAGCTGCCGCGCAGCTTCTGGGCCTGGGACGAGATCATCGAGATGAACAAGGGCGGCTACTGGCCCTACACCCCCAACACCAACCTGATGTATGGCCTGAGCGAAGCCTGCGACCTGATTCTGGGCCAGGGCCTGGACACGGTGCTGGCGCGCCACCAGCGCTGGGCCGAGGGCGTGCGCCAAGGCGTGCGGGCCTGGGGCCTGCCGATCCAGTGCGCCGATGCGGGCGTGTACTCTCCCATCCTCACCGGCGTGATCACGCCCGAAGGCGTGGACGCCGACGCGGTGCGCAAGGTCATTTACGAGCGCTTTGACTGCTCGCTGGGCACGGGCCTGGGCAAGATCAAGGGCCGCATGTTCCGCATCGGCCACCTGGGTGACAGCAACGACCTCACCCTCATTGCTACCATGGCCGCATGCGAGATGGGCATGAAACTGGCGGGCATCCCACTGGCCGGCTCGGGGGTACAGACCACCATGGACTACTTTGCCGGCCACCCGGTCAAACTGGTCATGGCCTGAATCATCTAAAGCATGGCTTGAACAACAAGGAGACACCATGAAACGCAGAACGTTTGTGAGCGGCGCTGCCGCCACCCTGGCCGCGCCCATGATCAAGGCGCAAACCTTGCCCAATGGGCCGATCCGCATCGTGGTGGGCTTCCCCCCGGGGGGCGGCACCGACGCACTGGCCCGCGTGGTGGGCCAAAAGCTCAGCGTCATGTGGAACACCTCCATCGTGATTGACAACAAGGGGGGTGCAGCCGGCGTCATTGCAGCCGACTACGTGTCCAAGCAAGCCAGCGACGGCAACACCTTGCTCATGGCCCACATCAACAGCCACGCGCTGGCGCCCAGCCTGCAGCCCAAACTCGGGTATGTGGTGGAGCGCGACTTTGTGCCGATCGCGCTCGTGGGCGTCACGCCCAACCTGCTGATTTGCAATGAAGCGCAACCGGCCAAGACCGTCAAAGACCTGGTGGCCCTGTGCAAAGCCAACCCGGGCAAGATCAGCTTTGCCTCGGCCGGCGGCGGCTCGGCCCAGCACCTGGCGCTGGAGATGTTCAAGCTGCGCGCCGGCATTGACGCCCTGCATGTGCCCTACAAAGGCTCCGGTCCGGCGCTGACCGATCTGATCGGCGGGCAGGTGAATTACTGCTTTGAGACCATGACTTCGGCCACCCCGCACGTCAAGAGCGGCAAGGCCATCGCACTCGCCCAAACGCGTGTGAAACGCGCCAAAGGTCACCCGAATGTGCCCACCATGGACGAACAAGGCTTTCCCGGCTTTGACGCCACCACCTGGTACGGCTTGGTGGGTCCGGGTAAATTGCCAGCGGCCATGGCGCAGCGCATGAATGAAGATGTCAACAAAGTGCTGGCCATGTCCGATGTGCAGGAAAAACTCGACCAGTACGGCGCTGAAGACGGCGGCGGCAGCAGCAAACGCTTTGCGGATTTCATCCACAGCGAGCAAGTGAAATGGGCCAAAGTGATCAAAGACGCTAAGGTCAGCGCGGATGCCTGACAATGCGGCTTGCCCAGAACCTTGCTCCGGATCTTCTAGACCATGACCTTTCAGCCTTTTAAATACCACCCTGCGCTGTCTGCCGGGATTGCACTCGTCCTCCTATCGGCCTGCAGCCCCCAAGCAGATAACACGCCATCAGCCAAAGCCACCGCACCGGTAGCCGCGCCTGCGAACGTCCCTCCAGTCTCTGTGACGATGGTGGATGCGGTCAAACAAGACTTACCCGTTGTGATCAGCGCCATCGGCAGCGCCACACCCGTAGCCAGCGTGGACGTTAAAGCCCAGCTCAGTGGTTTGGTCAGCGTGGTGCATGTGCGTGAAGGCCAATTCGTCAAGGCAGGCGACTTGCTGTTCACCCTGGACGCACGGGCCGACGAAGCCAATGTGGCCAAAGTGAAGGCGCAGTTGCTCAAAGACGAAGCCGGCTTGGCTGATGCGCGCCGGCAACTGGCACGCAGCCGGGATTTGCTGGCGCAAAATTTTGTGTCGCAAGGCGCGGTAGACACCAGCCAGACGCTGGTGGACTCACAAGTCGCCACCGTCGCGGCTGACCAGGCAGCGCTGGACGCGGCCAAGGTGTCTTTGTCCTACACCCGCGTCATCGCCCCGGGCACGGGCCGACTGGGTGTCATCCCCGTGTTTCCCGGCACTGCCGTGCAAGCCAACGTGACCCCCATGGTCACCATCACCCAGCTCGACCCGATTGATGTGAGCTTTAACTTGCCCCAGCGCTTTTTGAACGATGCCTTAAGCGCCCTCCAAACAGGCTCTGCGGTGGTCACCGCCACCTTGCCGGAAAACAAAGGTCAGCTCAAAGGCCGGCTGAGTTTTGTGGACAACACGGTGGACCTGGCCACCGGCACCGTCAAAGTCAAAGCACGCTATGACAACAAAGAATCCAAACTCTGGCCCGGCGCCTTTGTCAACGTGGCCTTGACCGCCAGCGTGCTGCAAGA
This sequence comes from Comamonadaceae bacterium, assembly GCA_947454695.1. GTDB lineage: Bacteria > Pseudomonadota > Gammaproteobacteria > Burkholderiales > Burkholderiaceae_C > CANGMW01. Next base: position 4,317 of record CANGMW010000201.1, read on the forward strand.
CGCGGTGGTGATTCCCACCGCCACCATCATTCAGACTGCGCGCGGCACCATCGTCTACGTGGCCGAGAACGGCAAAGCGGTGCTTCGCCCGGTCAAAACCCTGGCCACCCAAGGCGAAAACGCTGCGGTGAGCGGCGTGCAAGCAGGCGAGCGTGTGGTGTTTGACGGCCGTCAAAACCTGCGACCCGATTCGCCACTGGTGGAGCGCCAAGCCACTGCGCCGGCCAAAGCTGCGGCGCCAGCTGCCCCCGCAGGTGCAGCGGACAAAGACGCCAAAAGCAAACCCTGAACGGGCGCCACCATGAATTTGTCAGAACTCTTCATCCGTCGTCCGGTGATGACGGTGTTGCTCAACGTCGCCATCGTGCTGGCCGGGGTGATCGGCTACCGCAGCATCCCCGTGGCCGCGCTGCCCAGCTACGACACGCCGGTGATCAATGTCACCGCCACCCTGCCCGGCGCCAGCGCCGAGACCATGGCAACCTCCGTGGCGCTGCCCTTGGAAAAACAATTCCAGACCATTCCGGGTCTGGACGTGATCAGCTCGACCAGCATTTTGGGCAACACCTCGCTCACGCTGGAGTTTGCTGAGAGCCGCAACATCGACGGTGCAGCCCTTGACGTGCAGGCCGCCTTGCTGCGTGCACAACGCTCCTTGCCGGTGGACATGGTGCAGCTGCCCGCCTACCGCAAGGTCAACCCGGCCGATGCGCCGGTGCTGCTCGTCGCCCTGACCTCGCCCTCGATGGCGCCGTCGGACTTGCAAGACTATGCCGAACACC
>CANGMW010000202.1 GCA_947454695.1 Comamonadaceae bacterium
AGGAATCAAGAGTTTGATGTTCGGCGGCAGGGAATCGAATTCAATCAACGGGTCTGCGAAGCAGGGGATGGGTCGAACCCACTGGCTGATTGCATCGCGCAGACTCACTCGCACATAGCACTTGGGGCACAGCGTTTCCTGGATGCCTTTGCGAAAGCTAACACCATACGTCTTGCCGCAACGTTGGCAGGTGCATTCAGATCGCTTGGACAGCTTATACAAAATACCAGACGCGACTTTGTCTGTTACTGCATAGTAAACCGCCACCGTCAACGACCCACGCCCAAATACAGGCTCAGAGAATTCGATACCGTTGCGTTTAGGGCAATCTACTGCTCGTAGACTGCGAATCGCATGCTGGTAAATCGGATGCCAACCCAGGGGGACGTCTCCGATATGGGCTTCGAGGAGATCAATTTGATCATTGAAGCGCGAGGTAATCCTGTCTTCAAATTCCCACTCACTCAATGGGTGCATCTCATCATCAAACAGCTCATTGTCGATCACATTTGCGTGTGCCATAGTAGTTGACTCCTTATCGATTTATGGTGGGGATCAGATGAAGCCAATACGTCGGTCGCTGGCTTCGGGTGGTTCGGATGGGCAGGCGACATCAGAGGCCAGCAAGTAGTTGCGGCCATCGGACGCGGCATTGGCAAACGCATCGATTAAGTGGCGCCGAATTTCCCGCGGCGAATACGTACTTAATGCATCAATTAAGGACTGGTCCAGGTGATCATCGAAAGTCTGTGCCCACGGCTCTGATTCGACCAGTCCTCGATGGATGCTCAGCACGACCGCTTTCAGTTGCTCGCCCTGAGGCGCTTCAATGTCGAACACCTCGAATCGGGAAAGCAGAGGCGCGTCTATCAACTCTTTCACATTACTCGTGGCAATGTAAAGAATCCAGGACGCGTTCAGCGGCAACAAAGTTGAGTTGTCGATGAATCGTTTCGCAGTGGAGGGCTCTAATAGCCCCAGCAGATATTGATTGCCCCGGTCTCGGCCCTCTTGGCTGCACTTTTCCACTTCGTCGAGTTGCCACAGCACGCTCAGACTCCCGAATTGCAGCGACTCCCAGATCCGACCTGGGTGGCCTGAGTTGTAGCCGGCATCCAAACCAGTCATGGTGAAGGTCGCCCCGCCAGCTGACATGTCAATCTGCTCGAATCGAATGCCCAGCAACTTGGCCAGACGACTGCAGTAGGCTGACTTACCGATCCCAGGGGGACCATTGACCAAAATGGCGGGAGTTTTGAGTAGCCTTTCTGGGCCCAAACGACACAGCAACAGGTGCTTTTGGATCGACTTTGTGACTGCATTGAAGTTAGGGAAATCTTTCCGCAAAATGTCCAGAACTTCAGGTGCTGGGGCTTGTGCCACGTTGCGGAATGGCCCCTCTTCCTCGAGCTTCTCGAAGATTTTGCGCAAGGCTTTTTGGTTGTCACCGGAGAGGTCTGCCAGTGCTGCTTTCTTATTCTCCAGTTCTGTGGGATCAAACAGCTGGCGTTGTCCAGGCTTGGGTTGGGGGGCGGACACACTTCGTGCCTCTTTGGCATGTACTTCCATACGATGGTGCAGTCGGTAGGCTTCTCGCAGCACTTCTGCCTTGGCTCGGTTGGCCCTGTGTCCATCGGGCAAGGTTACTTTTGCTGGAATGTCGTTGGTGTTGCGCATGATGAATTCAGCGTGCTCGTGTATTTGTGTAGTGGCTACGTGATTCACTTCAAGCTTTTGAGCTTGCGGTAACAGGCTTCACGCTTTTTCCAAACGTGGTCAGGACATCCATTTGGACCAAAGTGGCGTTGCAGTTCGCAGTTCTGTTGGAAGTCCAGTGCGACATCGGCTTCCATGGCTTTGCGATTCAAGTAGGGCCTTAAAAGAAGCAGGATTGCCTCCGCCTTGCGCCCGTGATAGACCAGTTGGTAGTCATCGCGGTTCTGGCTGCCGCGACGCGGACGCTTGTACAGAAGCCCTTCAACTCCGATGAGCTCTTGGAAGTCCAGCACTGTTCCCAGATGGTTTTGGGCGATGGTGACCACCAGCCGGAATACATAGCCGCTTTTAGCGCCAGGGTGTTTTTGGCGTGCGATGTGAATGCAGCCCTCTCCGTCCGCGAGTCCGGCGCAATAGCCAAGAGCAGTGGATCCGACCAAGCGGGTTTGTGAGCTGTTCAGCTTTGCATTGATTCGTACCAGCATTGAATTCCTTTCGTAGTTGCTGTGTGTGAATCATACGGCGCATAAAAGCTACATGGTTGCATAAATGATGTATGCGCGCCAAGTGTTGCGTAAAAGCTACATATGGCGCGTAAAATGAGTTCGGTTTCTAAATTGGAGGTCGCGTGATCAGATTTAAATTGACAGAGTTGCTCGCCGAAAAAATTTTCAATGAGCGGCGCCGAATAGAGTGGCGGGAAGTGGCAGAAGCGACCGGGATTCACCGATCGACACTTTCGAGGATGGTGAACACGCCGGGATACAACGCCACCACGCAAAGCCTGGACGCGTTGTGTAAGTACTTTGGCTGCAGTCTGGGGGATGTTGCTGTCTATTTACCCGACGATCCAACTGACACAGTGCACGGCCGGCAGTGAGCAAACAAAATAAAGTTTGGATTTTGTGGCCGTGTTGGATGGCATCACGTTGATGACCAAGACAAATAAGGCAAAGGAGGTTGCTGAAGTGCAAAAGCCCGATAACGAAGTGAACGCGATAGTTGATTAGGCCGTCATTTGGTGCAAAATCGTTTTGGGTTATTTCGCGAAGGAGGGAGGAAAGCCAAGGCCTTAGCTGTTGAGCCCAATTGACATGGCGGCCTCAACGTTGCTGGTCCAGCATTACGGGCACGATTTGAGGCGAAATAAGCAAGAACGTTGGCACCGATTCTTGCCAGCTTATTGATTCGCAGAAAGAATTTTCGCAAACCAAGGCCAGTGCTTGTATTTGTCACCAACCTGCCGAATGTGGGTGTATCGCTTCAAGCTCGTCCATGAACGGTGACCAGAGACACTGGCCACACGCGGGATATTCCAGCCCAATTCAAAGAGCCTGCTGATTCCCTCATGGCGAAGGTCGTGAAAGTGCAGATCTTCGATTCCCAAAATGACGCAAGCACGGGTGAACGAAGCGCTTACCGATTCAGCGTTATACGGCCATATTCTGCCTTTGGTATCTGGTTGAAGCTCGATCAACCGTAGGGCCTCCGGGGTAAGTTCTGTACGCACATCGTTCCCTTTTTTTTCTCCTGGGTTTTTCATATCCCTTACCGTGATCACCAAATCAGCCTGTTCCAAGTCCCTGCGTTCCAGTCGGCAGATCTCTTCTTGGCGGCGCGTGCTGAAGATGGCAAAGGGTATGAGCCTAGTCATGGGGATGACGTCCTTGCGCTTGGCCTCGGCGAGTGTGTAGTGTTCCATGAGCTTGTCCAGCTCATCAAGCGTAGGGCGTCGTGACCGTTGGTTTGACTTGCCAATCATCCCTATTTTGTCCAGTACCACACGGGCGTCGTTAATGGCCTGCTTATCGAGGGGGTAGCCCCATAGTGGATTAGCCACAGTGAAAATCGACGCAAGGTGAGACATATAGTTGCCACGCGTTGACGGCTGGGCATTGATACTCTTGCAAAACTCAACCAGTTCTTGGCTGTTTATTTCCGAGCAGCGCAGTTCGCCTATTTTCGCCGTCTTGATCGTGTTCAGCACCTGGGTTTTCGTCTTTCCATGTTCCTTTTTATTTTCCAAGTTGTATTGATCAATCACGTCCTTGAGAAGGGGGTCCGCCCTTTTGATCAGAGCACCTGGTTGAGCCAATTCGGTTTCCCGCTTCTTCAGCCACGCCTGCGCTGCAGGCTTGCGATCAAAGGTTTGCGACTCAGTGTGAGTCAACTTTCCGTCTTTCTTCAGGCGGATTTGCGCAGTGTGGCCGACAGTGCCATCCTTACGCTTGCGTGAGACAATTGTGCCCATATCAGTGCTACATGAAGTTTCTGTAGCACTAAATGTAGCACTGCCACAGAAAAAAGTACTCAAAAATGAGCAAATCAGCGTGAATCAAACTGACGACAATCTGGCAAGTTCCAGAGGGAAAGCCTCTTCTCAGAGTATGCGACCCTTAAGTGTCGCGCCGATGCTCGATTGGACGGACCGGCACTGCCGTTATTTCCACCGTCTGCTCAGCCAGCACACACTGCTGTACACCGAGATGGTGACCACCGGTGCTTTGCTGCACGGTGATGTGGCGCGGCACTTGCAGTTCAATGCCGAAGAACACCCGGTGGCCTTGCAGCTGGGCGGCAGCGAGCCGGCCGATCTGGCGCAGTGCGCGCGCTTGGGCGAGCAGTGGGGCTATGACGAAATCAACCTCAACTGCGGCTGCCCCAGCGAGCGAGTGCAGCGCGGAGCGTTCGGCGCTTGCCTGATGGCCGAGGCCCCGCTGGTGGCCGAGGGCGTCAAAGCCATGGTGGACGCGGTGACGATTCCCGTGACGGTGAAGCACCGCATCGGCATCGACAAAATTGAGAGTTACGACTTCGTGCGCGACTTTGTCGGTACGGTGAGCGAAGCCGGTTGCCAAACCTTCATCGTGCATGCGCGCAATGCGTGGCTGCAGGGCCTAAGCCCCAAAGAAAACCGCGAGATCCCGCCGCTGCGCTACAACCTCGTGCATCGCCTGAAAAAAGATTTCCCGCACCTCACGGTGGTGCTCAACGGCGGCATCACCACCTCCGCGCAAATTGCCGAGCAACTGCAGCTGCTCGACGGCGTGATGGTGGGCCGCGAGGCTTACCACAATCCTTGGCTGATGAGCGACTGGGACGAGCGCTTCTTCGGCGCCGCGCCCCGCGCCTTGACGCGCGAGGCGGTAGAGGCGCAGATGGTCGAGTACATGGTGCGCGAGGCCGCGAAAGGCACGTCCTGGTACGCGGTGGCCCGCCACATGCTGGGCCTGCGCCACGGCCTGCCGGGCGCGCGCCGCTGGCGTCAGGTGTGGAGCGACCACAAGCTCAAGACGCGGGACGCGC
>CANGMW010000203.1 GCA_947454695.1 Comamonadaceae bacterium
ACCTTTGACAACCACCACCCGCTTTACGCCGGCGATGTGGGCATCGGCATCAACCCCTTGCTGGCCCAGCGGATTCAGCAAAGCGATCTGATCATTGCCCTGGGTACCCGCTTGGGCGAGATGACCAGCAGCGGCTACACCCTGTTCAAAGCGCCACGCACGGCGCAAACGCTGGTGCACATCCATTCAAGTGCCGAGGAACTCAACCGCGTGTACCAGGCCGACCTGGCCATCAATGCCACCATGAATGCGGCGGCGCGCTCCTTGGAGGTGCTCAGTGCGCCGCCTACCTTGCCTTGGGAGGCGTGGGCGCAAGCCTGTCATGAAGACTACCTCATCAACCTGCAGCCGCAGGCCTTACCCGGCGACATCGACATGCCGGCGGTGGTGGCGTCTTTGCAAAAGCATTTACCTGCCGATGCGGTGCTGACCAACGGTGCCGGGAACTTTGCCAGCTGGGTGCATCGCTTTTACCGCCACCATGGCCTCGCCAAGGGCCTTAAAACCCAGCTGGCGCCCACCAACGGCTCCATGGGCTATGGGGTGCCGGCCGGCATCGCCGCGGCCATCACCACAGGGCGCACGGTGTTCACGATCGCCGGCGATGGCGACTTTCTGATGAACGGTCAGGAGTTGGCCACGGCTTCGCAGTACGGGGCCAAAACCATTGTGGTGCTGCTCAACAACGGCATGTACGGCACCATTCGCATGCACCAGGAGCGCGACTACCCCCAGCACGTGAGCGGCTCATCCCTGAGCAACCCCAACTTCGCGGAGCTGGCGCGTGCCTATGGGTATGCGGGGGTGCGCATCACCCGCACCGCAGAGTTTGAACCTGAGTTGCTGGCTGCATTGCAGCGCCCGCAAGGCACGCTGATCGAGATCATGCTCGACCCGGATGTCATCACCACGCGCGGCACCCTGTCGGCCATCACCGACACTGCGCTGAAAAAATCCCAGAAGAACTGAATTCACTTCATTGCCAAAGAGGGCATGAAAAAGGCCGCCCGAGGGCGGCCTTTTGTCTGGGTAAGACCTGATTACTTCAGGTGCTTGCCGATCAGACCGGCCATTTCGAACATGGACACTTGTGCTTTGTTGAAGACTTCCTTCAGCTTGGCATCAGCGTTGATCATGCGCTTGTTGACCGCGTCTTGCAGCTTGTTTTTCTTGATGTAGACCCACAGCTTGCTGACCACTTCGGTACGCGGCAGGGGGGAATTACCCACCACAGCGGCCAAAGCAGCGCTCGGCGTCAGTGCCTTCATGAAGGCCGCATTGGGCGTGCGCTTCTTAGCAGGCGCTTTAGCTTTTTTGGCAACGACTTTTTTAGCCGGTGCTTTTTTAGCTGCTACTTTCTTAGCGGGGGCTTTTTTAGCCGGCGCTTTTTTAGCAACGACTTTTTTAGCCGGTGCTTTTTTGGCGGCTACTTTTTTAGCCGGGACTTTTTTTGCAGCAGCCTTTTTTGCAGGTGCTTTTTTCTTTGCAGTTGCCATGATTGATTTTCCTTCTAGAAGTTGATTAATCACCAGCTCGGAACTGCTTCTTCGCCGGCAATGCGGATGCTACTGGAGAAAAATCGCATTTCCAAGTGAAAATTCAGTTTTTTCACTCTGAATCGTTGTTTTTTCATTGAGAAACCAACATAGAAATCCTTAATTCCTCCTCTGGCGCCTATGAAGAGGAGGTTTTCTCGAGAGAAAACGCACCCGCAGCTGCCTTTGTCAGCCCAAAGAAATGCTTCTGCGTCAGACTCAATCAATATCGATTCTTCCTCTGTGAAAGTGCTCTCAGCCATGCCTTTGATCTTTGCAACTTGCGATTTGTGTGATGTGCATAAAGCCGATGCCTCCGGAAATTTTCGAGTGCTACCGCCTGTATTTCGCGACTTCGGCGGGGTGCGCGTCTTTGCCGGACCGGTGGTCACGGTGAAATGTTTTGAAGACAACTCCTTGGTCAAGGCCATGGTCGACAGCTCAGGTCAGGGGCGTGTGCTGGTGGTGGATGGCGGTGCTTCATTGCGCCGCGCGCTTTTAGGCGGCAATTTGGGGGCTGCTGCCGCAAAAAATGGCTGGGCCGGCGTGGTGATTGATGGCTGTGTTCGTGACGTGGCCGAACTCGCGACCCATCAAGTGGGTATCCGCGCTTTGGCCAGCATGCCCTTGCCGACTGAGAAGCGACAAGAAGGTCAACAAGAAGTGGCCGTGCAGCTGCAAGGTGTGTGGGTCAGGCCAGGCGATTGGCTTTATGCCGATGCCGATGGCATGGTGGTCTGTGCCCATGCTTTGCACTCATAAAAAATGATTTCGCATTGCAAAAAATCTAATTGCTGCAACGCACTATAATTTCTCAATACGAGATATTGCTATTTGCAATGTGAAATCAATGCACTAAGTGATTGATTTTAAATACTTATATTTATGTCTTATATAAGACATAAGATCTGGAAAAAGTCTTGTACAAGACTTAGAATCATCACATCGGTTCCAAAAACATAAAGGTTTTAGAACCGTTCCGATTCAACGTTCCGATTCAATCAACCCAGGAGTGAACCATGCCCAACATCACCGAACAACTCAGCCGTGAACAGCAAATCGCCGCCCTTGAAAAAGACTGGGCGACCAACCCCCGTTGGAAAGGTATTCAACGTGGCTACAGTGCTGCCGACGTGGTGCGTCTGCGAGGTTCTTTCCCGATCGAGCACACGATCGCGCGCCGCACGTCTGAAAAGCTGTGGGACATGCTCCACACCGAAGACTATGTGAACTGCCTGGGTGCGCTCACCGGTGGTCAGGCCATGCAACAGGTCAAGGCCGGCGTGAAAGCCATCTATTTGTCGGGCTGGCAAGTCGCTGCCGACAACAACTCTTACGCCAGCATGTACCCCGACCAGTCGCTGTACCCGGTGGACTCGGTGCCTAAGGTGGTGGAGTCCATCAACAACACCTTCCGTCGCGCCGACGAGATCCAGCACTCCAAAGGCATCAACGCCGGTGACAAAGACTACATCGACTACTTCGCGCCCATCGTGGCCGATGCCGAAGCCGGTTTTGGTGGCGTGCTCAATGCGTTTGAGTTGATGAAGGCCATGATCCGTGCCGGTGCCGGTGGCGTGCACTGGGAAGACCAGCTCGCTTCGGTGAAGAAGTGCGGCCACATGGGCGGCAAGGTGCTGCTGCCCACCCGTGAGTCCTGCCAGAAGCTGATCGCCGCCCGTATGGCTGCTGACGTGATGGGCGTGCCCACGCTGGTGATTGCGCGTACCGACGCGGAAGCTGCTGACTTGCTGACCTCTGACTACGACGAGATCGACAAGCCCTTCCTGACCGGTGAGCGCACCGCCGAAGGCTTCTACAAAACCCGCAAAGGTCTGGACCAGGCCGTGGCCCGCGCCAACGCCTATGCCCAGTACGCGGACCTGGTGTGGTGCGAGACTGGTACGCCTGATCTGGACTTTGCTAAGAAGTTCGCTGACGCTGTTCACAAGGTTCACCCCGGCAAGATGCTGGCCTACAACTGCTCGCCGTCGTTCAACTGGAAGAAAAACCTGGACGATGCGACGATTGCCAAGTTCCAGCGCGAACTCGGTGCCATGGGCTACAAGTACCAGTTCATCACCTTGGCTGGTATCCACTCCATGTGGTACAACATGTTCGATCTCTCGCAAGACTATGTGAAACGCGGCATGACTGCCTACGTCGAGCGCGTGCAGGAGCCCGAATTTGCCGCCCGTGACCGTGGCTACACCTTCGTGTCACACCAGCAAGAAGTCGGCACCGGTTACTTCGATGACGTGACCACTACCATCCAAGGCGGCAAGTCCAGCGTGACTGCCTTGACTGGCTCTACCGAAGAAGAGCAGTTCCACTGATCTGCTTCAACAGCCTGCTTGTACGGTTTATGCATGCCGTACAGCAGGCTTTTTTCATTTGAATTTTCAAGTCACACGGCATGCACAAAAAGTACAACATCCTGATCCTAGGCGCCTCCTACGGCTCTTTGCTGGGCACCAAGTTCCTCTTGGCTGGACACGACGTCAGCTTGGTCTGCCGACAAGGTACGGCAGATCTGATCAACCGTGAGGGCACGCTGGTGCGTATGCCGGTCAAAGGGCGCTCGCAACTGTTAGAGATCAGCTCGCGCGATTTGCCAGGGCAGCTCAAAGCGGTGACGCCCGAGGCGGTGGCGCCATCTGACTACGATTTGGTGTGCTTGGCGATGCAAGAGCCTCAGTACAGCGCACCTGGCGTGCGCGAGTTGATGAAGGCCATTGCGTTGGCCAAAGTGCCTTGTATGTCCATCATGAACATGCCGCCGCTGCCTTATCTGGCCAGGATCAAAGGTTTGGATGTGTCCGAGCTCAAAGCCTGTTACCACGACCCGAGCGTGTGGGAGCATTTCGAGCCGGGCCTGATGACCTTGTGCAGTCCTGATCCACAAGCTTTTCGACCACCAGAGGAAAAGCCCAATGTGCTGCAGGTGGGCTTGCCCACCAATTTCAAAGTGGCAGACTTTGAGTCGCCCGTGCACACTGCCATGCTGGACAAACTGGAAGACGACATTGAAGCATCCCGCTGGCAGGTCGATGGTGAGTTGATTGATTTGCCCGTGAAGCTCAAGTTGCATGAGTCCATTTTTGTGCCCTTGGCCAAATGGGCCATGTTGCTCACCGGCAACTACCGCTGCATTCAGGCTGCGGGCATGCGACCTATTCAGGACGCCGTTCACAGCGATCTGGACAAGTCACGCGAAATGTATGAATGGGTGTGTGGATTGTGTGTGTTGCTGGGGGCTTCGCCCAGCGATATGGTGCCTTTCGAGAAATATGCGGCCGCGGGCAAGGGCCTGCTCAAACCTTCATCCGCAGCGCGCGCTTTGGCCGCCGGGGCCAGGGACATTGAGCGCATTGACCTTCTGGTCAAGCTGATTGCCTCGCAGCAGGGAATGCACTCCGACGCCTTGTGTGACACCGTGCGCTTGGTCAATGGCTGGCTGGA
>CANGMW010000204.1 GCA_947454695.1 Comamonadaceae bacterium
CTCAGGTATGCCTACAGATTGCCTACAAGCAACATAAATAAAAAAGCCCACTATCGTTTTGATAGCGGGCTTTGCTTGTAAATACTGGGGTGGCTGATGGGGCTCGAACCCACGACAACAGGAATCACAATCCTGGACTCTACCAACTGAGCTACAGCCACCGTAGGCGTAAATTATAACATTTCAGACTGATCCTTCAGCCTAGCCAGCAAGGCGCCAACGCCGTTATTCGGCACTCAGCGCTGCTAAAGGCGACTTCTCGGTGGGGCGATCGACCTTCATCTGCACCTTGAATTTTTCTTTCAGCAACTTGTAGTAAGCCTGGTTTTCCGCCAGCGTCCACCATTGGGCGTATTGGGCGCGGTCTTGTTGTTTGCTCTGAGTGTCTGCGGGCGCAACGGTGCTGTTCACGCGGGCCACCACATAGCCTAAACCGGCCACATCCACACCAACCAGCGCAGGCAACTTGCTCGCATCTGCACGCATGACGGCATCGAGCAAGGGCAAGGGTAAATTCAGCGGGCGGTCACGCGACACCAAGGCTGGTTTGTCCAGCGCTGCCGCTGCGGGATTGGCCTTCCAGGCGGCCAGTTTGGCAGCACCTTCTTTGGCGGCGAGTTCCGCAGCGCGATTTTTCACCAGCTGATCGCGGACTTGCTGCTGAACTTGCGCCAAGGGCAAGGTTTGCGCAGGGGTGTATTGAATGATGCGGGCTGACACCAGTTGGCTGGGCGCGGTTTCAACTGCTTCGGTGTTGCGCTTTTTCTCAATCGAATCCGGGCTGAAAATAGCCGAGAGTAATTTGGCACTGGCGAGCACACCCTTGGTGCCGGGCATGGGCTGGCGACGCACATCACTGACGGTGCGAATCTCGAGTTTGAGTTTGTCAGCCACGGGCTTGAGTGAATCGGACTGCTCATAGACTCCATTGGTAAAGCTCTCAGCGGCCTCGGCGTAACGGGCTCTGGACATCTGGGCCTTGAGTTCATCTTCCAGACTCACACGCAACTCAGCAAAGGTTTTTTGCTTGGGCGCCTTGATGTCGGTGAGTTTGATGATGTGAAAGCCGAAGTCGGTGGCCACCACATCGCTGACATCGCCTTTTTTCATGCTGAACACAGCGTCTTCAAAAGGCTTGACCATGGCGCCTTTACCAAAGTAGTCGAGGTCACCGCCTTTGGCCGCGGAGCCCGGGTCCTGGGAGTTTTTACGGGCGAGTTCAGCGAATGTGTCGGGCGCTTTGCGAACCTGCTCGAGCAAGGATTGCGCTTTGGCTTTGGCGGTGTCGCGCTCGCCGGCGGATGCGTCCTTGGCCGCGGTGATCAAAATATGGCTGGCGCGTCGCTCTTCTGCGCCACTCAAACGCGCCACGTTTTGCTCGTAATAGCTCTTGATGTCCTGCTCAGTGACCGAGATGCTTTTGCGCACCGCGTCCATGTCCAACACGAGGTACTCGATTTTGGCTTGCTCGGGTGCTTGGAACAAGGCGGGGTTGGCTTGGTAGAACGCTTCCATGTCGGCCTGCGCAGGGTTGACCTGCTTAGCGAAATCTGCCGCCAAGAAACGCGCGACTTGGACTTCACGCTGCTCGTAAAAGGCTTTAAGTGCCAGATCAGCGGGTACGTTGGCAGAGAACGAAGATTGCGCGAAGGCCAATTCCACTTGGCGTGTGGCCATGTCGCTGCGCATGCGGGCTTCAAAGGATTCGGGCGTCAAGCCCTGGCTGCCCAAGAGCATGCGGTAACGCTCGACATCGAGCGTGCCATCGGGTCGGCGCAAAGCGGCGATGGTGGGGTTGTTTTGCAACTCACGCGCAAGCCGGGCATCGCTGGTTGTCAGGCGTGCTGACGCGGCGGCATTGCTCAAGACGCGCTGATGGACCATGCGCTCCAACACGGCATAACGTGCCACGGGAGAATCCAGAAATTTGGCATCGATTGTGGGCATGGCCGCGCGCAGGCGGTCAGATTCAGATTTGTGTTCAGCGTCCCATTCGGTCTGCGTGATTTCTTCGCTACCCACCTTGGCGACCACTTGTCCCTTTTCGCGAAAACGGTTGTAGCCGTCGATTCCGAACAACACGAACGATGGAATGATCAACAGGAACATCAGCCCCATCATGATCTTCGTGTGCTTGCGAACGTAATCAAACATGCGTGAACTCTCCATCTGTACAAGAAAAAAGGCGAACTGTGTGTTCGCCTTTGTGGGTGGTGGGTGCTGACGGGGTCGAACCGCCGACCTACGCCTTGTAAGGGCGCCGCTCTACCGACTGAGCTAAGCACCCCACCGGGTCAATCAGTTCAGAGCATCTTTCAATGCCTTGCCCGGACGAAACTTAGGAACCTTGGCGGCTTTGATTTTAATCGCATCGCCGGTGCGGGGGTTGCGGCCGGTACGAGCTGCGCGTTTGCCCACAGCAAACGTGCCAAAACCCACCAAGGACACAGAGCCGCCTTTTTTCAACGTGGTCTTGACAGCGCCAATGGTGGATTCCAGAGCGCGGGTCGCCGCAGCTTTGGAAATGTCTGCATGCTTGGCGATGTGCTCAATCAGTTCGGTTTTATTCACAAAGAACCCCTTGTAGAGAATCGTGGTTGATCAAAAAAAATGCGCGCTGAAATTCCAGCCCCGCGTTAGTAAACAGCAAATCATTTGCCAGAGGTGATTAAAGCGACGCACTTCAGACCTGTCAACAGATTCTCAGCAATTTCGCATCACACGCAGCGGATTCTAGTCGGTTTTGCTTGAGAAAAAATGCCTCTGACGCCGCAGACCCTTGGGGAAATCACCGAGTTAGCGCATCAACTTGGGGTTTTCACTACCAAGCCAACGCCCATAGCCGTCACCCCAGTTCCGAGCACGGTTAACCAAGTGACGGGTTCCGAGAAAAGCAACCAAGCCATGAATGCGGTGGTGGGGGGAACCAGGTAGAGCAAACTGGTCACCGAGGTGGCTGCACCACGTTGGATCAGCAGATACAGCAATGAACTGCCACCCAGAGTAAGAGCCAAAACGGACCATGCCATCGCGGCGGCCAGGCTTTCATTCCATTGCATGGATGACGACTCCAGCGCGGCAAGCGGTAGCGTGACCACTAAGGCGGCCGTCAATTGCACCGCATTGGCGCTTCGCACATCGCAGGGCCTCACATAGCGTTTTTGGTACAGGGTGCCGATGGTGATGCTCAGCAAGGCCAATACAGCGCAGGACAAGTTGCTGACGTCGGCCTCTGCACCGGGACCGAACTTTTGTGACACCACCAGGAACAGTCCCACCAAGCCTAAGGTCAGACCCAGCCATTGCCGGGGGCTTACCCGCGAGCCGCGTGATGACAACCACACGGCGGTGAGCACGGGCTGCAAGCCCACAATCAGTGCACTCAAACCCGACCCCATGCCTGCTTTGACAGCGGCCCACACCCCGCCCAAATAGCCCGCATGCATCAGGATTCCGGTGATAGACAAATGCACCCATTGCTGCCGGGAACTGGGCCAAGCCACGTGCGCGACCCAGATCCAAGGCAGAAAACACAATATGGAGAGGGCGTAACGCACCACGAGAAATTTGAACGGCGGGGCATAGGGCATGCCATAGCGCGCCACGATGAACCCGGTACTCCAGATCAGCACAAACACCCAAGGCATCGCACGCACCAGTGCGTCGCTCGGATCGCGGGCGCTCATTTCACCTTGGCCCGGATTTCTGGCAGCGCTTTTTGCAGGTAATAAATCATGGACCAAACCGTCAAGACGGCAGCCACCCAGATCAGTACGGTTCCCCACAGGTGGGTGTCGATGAAACCGAACAAGAGACCATCGAACAAAAGGAAAGGTATCGCCACCATTTGAACCGTGGTTTTGAGCTTACCCAGAATGTGCACCGCCACACTTTTGCTCGCGCCGATTTGCGCCATCCATTCGCGCAGTGCGGAGATGGCAATCTCACGGCCGATGATGATGAGCGCCACAAACACATCCGCACGCTGCAGGTGCACCAGGATCAACAAACTGGCACAGACCAGAAATTTATCGGCCACTGGATCAAGAAAGGCACCAAAAGAAGACATCTGGTTGAGCTTGCGCGCCAGATAGCCATCGAGCCAATCGGTCAGTGCAAAGATCACAAACAAGACGGTGGCGATCAGGTTGCAAGTATCGGTCGGCAGCGGGAGGTAAAACACCCCAACGATCAAAGGGATGGCAATGATGCGCATCCAGGTCATGATGGTGGGAATGGTTAAAAACATGATGCCATTGTGGCATAGCCCCCGCGTTCCAGATTGACAGGTGGGTGACAAGACCGATGCGATCAACGACCCGCCTCAGGCTCAGGGTCCTAACGCAAAGCCCGGTAGATGGTCTGCGCCAATTCCTTGGAAATGCCCTCTACCGAAGCCAGATCAGCCTCGCTCGCCGCCGCCACGCCACGCACGCCGCCAAAGCGCTGTAGCAGCTTGGCCCGCCGCTTGGCCCCCACCCCCGGAATGTCTTCCAGTGTGCTGCCGCCCACCCGAACCCGCGCCCGCTGGGCCCGCATGCCGGTGATGGCAAAACGGTGGGCCTCATCTCGAATTTGCGCCACCAACATCAGCGCCGCAGAGTCCTTGCCCAGATACACCTTGGGTCGGCCATCGGCAAACACCAATTCCTCCAAGCCCACCTTGCGCCCCTCGCCCTTTTCGACGCCAACGATGGCACTCAGGTCCAACCCCAAGCTTTCAAACACCTCGCGCGCCATGGTGACCTGGCCTTTGCCGCCGTCGACCAGCACCAGATCGGGCAGTCTGGCTGCGCCCTCCACGCTTTGACCTGAGGATTCGCCTTCGCGCAGGGCTTGCGCCAATTTGGCATAGCGACGTGTGAGTACTTGGCGCATGGCCGCGTAGTCGTCCCCGGGGGTGATGCCTTCAATGCCAAATCGA
>CANGMW010000205.1 GCA_947454695.1 Comamonadaceae bacterium
AATAGAAACTCTATTGCACACGGCTGAGAACATCAGCACGTGGGTGGGCAAAGCGTTCTCCTGGCTCATTGTGGCCTTGATGTTGCTCGTGGTGGTCGAGGTGTTCAAGCGCTATGCGCTCAACGCCCCCACCGCCTGGGTGTTTGACGCCAGCAACATGCTGTACGGCACGCTCTTCATGATGGGCGGCGCCTACACCTTGGCGCACGACGGTCATGTGCGCGGCGATTTTTTATACGGCAGCATGAAGCCGCGCACGCAAGCCATCATTGACTTAACGATGTACTTTGCGTTCTTCCTGCCCGGCATCATGGCGCTGACCTGGTCGGGTTGGACCTATTTTCAGGACTCCTTGCGTATCCATGAACAAACCTTCAACGCCGACCCTCTGCCGGTCTATCCCTTCAAGTTCATGATCACCTTGGCGGGCGCCATGGTGCTGATGCAAGGCTTGTCAGAGATGCTGCGCTGCGTGGTGTGCATTAAAACCGGCGCGTGGACAGAACGCATCAAAGACGCCGAAGAATCTGACGTGGTGGCTCAACAGCTGGCCAATAGCGAATTTGTTGATGAAGAAGCCAAGCGCTTGGCCATTGAGCAGTCGAAGGGATTGAAATCATGAGTAACGCTGCTTTGGGCTTGACCATGCTGGCCCTCATCGTGGTCGTGATCATGATGGGGTTCCCCACGGCGTTCACGCTGATGGGCTTGGGCATGTTGTTCGGTTTCGCTGCCTTTTACGATCCCAGCGCGCCCTGGCTGGACAACAAAATTTTTGACTTGATGGTGCAGCGCGCTTTTGGCGCCATGAACAACGACACCCTGTTGTCGATTCCCTTGTTTGTGCTGATGGGCTACATCATGGAGCGCGGTGCACTGGTGGACAAAATGTTCCACAGTGTTCAATTGGCGTTTCGCAATGTGCCCGGTTCGTTGGCTGTCACCACGCTGGTGATCTGTACCTTCTGGGGCATTGCCAGCGGTTTGGTGGGGGCAGTGGTGGTGCTCATGGGCGTGATCGCCATGCGCCCCATGCTCAACGCGGGTTATGACACGCGTCTGGCAGCGGGTGTGATCACCGCCGGGGGCACCCTGGGCATTCTGATCCCGCCGTCGGTCATGATCATTGTGTACGCCGCCGTGGCCGGCCAGTCGGTCGTCAAGCTGTATGCCGCGGCCATGTTCCCCGGTTTTTTCCTGGCCTTCCTGTATTTGGTCTATGTGATCGGCTGGGCTTTGATCAACCCCAAGGTGGCGCCTAAGCTGCCGCCGGAGTCACTCAAAGCGCCCATCTCCCCTTGGGTGGCTCATGTGTCGGCCAGCTATTCACGCTTCATGTTGGCGGCGTTGTTCCTGTCAGTGGTGTCTCCTGGCAAAGCCTTGAGCAGCGCGGCCGATGGCGTGCGCCTGAGCTGGGCACGTTTGGTTTGGGCCTTGGGGCGCTCCCTGGTGCCGGCCATCATCATGATCGGAACGCTGGGCGCGACCTGGTGGTACGTGACCATCCACTCGCAAGAAGAGGAAGACGCCGCCCCTGTGGCCACCGTGCAAGTAGCCAAGCAGGCCGCTCCTTCGGGTGACGCTGTGGCTGAGCCGCCTGCCAGCGGTGGCGTGCAGGAGCCGCCTTCTTCCGGTGGTGTGCAAGAGCCCCCATCGGCGGGTGGCGTGCAAGAACCGCCCGGTGCGCTCAAAGAAATATCCTCAGATGTCCAAGAGCCGCCCGGCTCGGCCGACGACAAAGCGCAGGCCAAGTCCGATGACGACCAGCCTCTGCGCGACATGGGCGCCGGTGAGGTCACCAGCGCAGCACACGCACAGGCGGTGCCTGCCGCGTTTTACACGGGCTTTGGCATTGCCTGCCTGATCGCCCTGGCTTTGTTGGCTTGGTACTACTGGAACTTTGACGCCGAGCAGTACGAGATTTTGGACATGCTGATCTCCTCGGTCATGCCCTTGGCTATCCTGACTTTTGTGGTGTTGGGGGTGATTCTGTTTGGTATCACCACCGCCACCGAGTCAGCAGCGGTCGGTGCGGCGGGCGCTTTCCTGATGGCCTGGCAGGCCGGTACGCTGGACTTCCAACGTATCAAGGAGGCCGTGTTCCTGACCGCCAAAACCACCTCCATGGTGTGCTGGTTGTTTGTGGGCTCGGCCTTGTTCTCTGCGGTGTTTGCTATTTTGGGCGGGCAGCGTCTGGTGGAAGAGTGGGTCATGGCCATGGACCTCTCACCGATCCAGTTCATGCTCCTGTCCCAGGCCATCATCTTTGTGCTGGGCTGGCCGCTGGAGTGGACCGAGATCATTGTGATTTTTGTGCCCATTTTCCTGCCCCTGCTGTCGCATTTCCATATCGACCCGATGTTGTGGGGGGTGCTGGTGTTTGTGAACTTGCAGGCGGCATTCCTGTCGCCGCCGGTGGCGATGTCGGCTTTCTACCTCAAGGGGGTGTCGCCGTCGCACGTCACCTTGAATCAGATCTTTGCCGGCATGATGCCTTACATGCTCATCGTGATCTTGTGCATGGTGTTCATGTACATCTGGCCGGGCCTGACCCTGTGGCTGCCTAACTACCTGTATGGCGGTTAAAGCCTGACCTGAAGGTCGACAAGAAAGGGGCGCCAATGGCGCCCCTTTTTCATGGAAAAAAGGTAAGATTGACGTTTACGTAAACGTCAAGTGAGCCGCCATGACCGACTTGTCCGCAGAATTCAAAGCCCTCGCCAATTACCGCCCCAAAAACAAGGTGCGCTTCGTCACGGCTGCCAGCCTGTTCGATGGCCATGATGCGGCCATCAACATCATGCGCCGCATTCTGCAAAGCATGGGCGCGGAAGTGGTTCACCTGGGCCACAACCGCTCGGTCGACGATGTGGTGACCGCCGCGCTCCAGGAAGACGTGCAAGGCATTGCCATCAGCTCCTACCAGGGCGGCCATGTGGAGTATTTCAAGTACATGGTGGACCTGCTCAAAGCGCGTGGCGGCGAGCATATCCAGGTGTTTGGCGGTGGTGGTGGCGTGATTGTGCCTTCAGAAATTCGCGAGCTGATGGACTATGGCGTGGGTCGCATCTACAGCCCGGAGGACGGGCAAAAGATGGGCCTGGCCGGCATGATCGGCGAGATGGTCATGCGCAGCGACACCGACGTGTCGGTGTATGCGCCCAAAAAGATCGAAGCGATTCAAGGCCACGGCGAGATGAACTGGCGCGCGCTGGCGCAACTCATCACCGCACTCGAAAACGACAAAGCCCAACCCGCGCTGGTCCAAACCATTCGCGTGCAAGCGGCCACACTCAAAGTGCCCGTGCTGGGCATCACCGGCACCGGGGGTGCGGGCAAGTCCTCGCTCACCGATGAACTGATCCGCCGCATCCGTCTGGATCAGAACGACGCCCTGCGGGTCGCGCTCATCAGCATCGACCCGTCGCGTCGCAAGAGCGGCGGCGCCTTGCTGGGCGACCGCATCCGCATGAACGCCATTGGTCCCTGGGGTCAGGGGGCAAGGGTGAGCGCCGCCGGGCCGTCCCAAGGCGCTAAGGCCCCCTCGGGGGGCAGCGAACCACACGCAGTGGGGAGCGTGGGGGCTCGAGTGTTCATGCGGTCACTGGCCACGCGCGACTTTGGCAGCGAAATCAGCGCGGCCCTGCCCGATGTGCTGGCGGCCTGCAAGTGCGCAGGGTTTGATCTGATCATTGTGGAAACCTCCGGCATTGGCCAGGGCGACGCGGCCATCGTGCCGCATGTGGATGTGCCCATGTACGTGATGACGCCCGAGTTCGGAGCGGCCAGCCAACTGGAGAAAATCGACATGCTGGACTTTGCCGAGTTTGTGGCCATCAACAAGTTCGACCGCAAAGGCGCCAGTGATGCCCTGCGTGATGTGGCCAAGCAAGTGCAGCGCAACCGTGAAGCCTGGGACAAGCCCGCCGATCAGATGCCGGTCTTCGGCACGATGGCCGCGCGCTTCAATGACGACGGGGTGACCGCGCTTTACCAGGCGCTCAAACCGCGTCTGGCCGAATTGGGGCTGGCGCTGCAACAAGGCAGCTTGCCGCAAGTTCATGCGCGCCACAGCAGCCACCAAACCATCATCGTGCCGCCGGCCCGCACGCGTTACCTGTCCGAGATCAGCGACACGGTGCGCGGCTACAAAGCGCGGGCACGTTCCCAAGCACGTCTGGCGCGGGAAATTCAGCAACTCCATTGCGCGGCCGACATGCTCGAGGTCGGCAAACCCGGCAAAGCCAAAGCGGCTGATGCGGCGCGTGATTTGGCCGTGCAACGCGTGGAGCGCCAGGACGCCGATGCCCGCAAGTTGCTGGCCCAGTGGCCCGAGATGCAAAAAGCGTATGCGGGCGACGAGTACGTGGTGAAGATCCGCGACAAGGAAATCCGCACCGCGCTCACCACCAAGTCCTTGTCGGGCACCACCATTCGCAAGGTGGTCTTGCCCACTTATGAAGACCACGGTGAAATCCTCAAATGGTTGATGCTCGACAACGTGCCCGGCAGCTACCCCTACACCGCCGGCACCTTTGCCTTCAAGCGTGAGAACGAAGACCCCACCCGCATGTTTGCCGGTGAAGGCGACGCCTTCCGCACGAACCGCCGCTTCAAGCTGCTCAGCGAGGGCCTGCCCGCCAAGCGTTTGTCCACGGCTTTTGACTCGGTCACCTTGTACGGCAACGACCCCGATCTGCGTCCGGATATTTACGGTAAGGTGGGTAACTCGGGCGTGAGCATTGCCACGCTCGATGACATGAAAGTGCTGTATTCGGGTTTTGATTTGTGCAACCCCACCACCAGCGTGAGCATGACCATCAACGGCCCGGCGCCGAGCATTCTGGCCATGTTCATGAACACGGCGATCGATCAGAACATCGACAAGTTCAAGGCCGACAACGGTCGCGAGCCGAC
>CANGMW010000206.1 GCA_947454695.1 Comamonadaceae bacterium
AAGGCCACATTGCAGCCTGGCGCGCCGATGCGGTAATGGCAACCCAGCGCCAGTTCCAGTCCGCCGCCCATGGCCACCGTGTGCACGGCTGCCACAACGGGCTTGCTCGAGTTTTCGATCGCCAGAATGACGCTGAGCAAATTGGGTTCTTGTGTGGCTTTGGGAGAACCGAATTCTTTGATGTCCGCCCCACCTGAGAAGGCCTTGCCAGCGCCGGTGATGATCACGGCTTTGACCGCTTGGTCGGCATTCGCCTTGGCCAAACCCTCGGTGATGCCCTGACGGGTTGCCAGGCCCAAACCATTGACGGGGGGATTGTTCAGCGAGATCACAGCCACATCGCCGTGGACTTTATATTCAGCAGTCATGCCGGGTTCCTCTCAGGTAATAAAAGAACGATCGTTCGTTTTTGATTGTAAAAGCTTCATGACCCGAACAGGCGGGTCTTTGTCACGAGAGTGTCAGGTACTGGAGCCCCTCAAGGCCGTTCAGACTTCCAACCACTCCTTGCGGATGTAGGCATCCGACCGCAAGCTGTCGGTCGTACCTTGAAAAACGATGCTGCCATGCCCCATGACCAACACCCGGTCCGAAATGGCCATGGCGATGGTGAGTTTTTGCTCAATTAGCAAAACCGAAATGCCTTTGGCCTTAAGCGTTTGCAGGTATTGCCCGACCAGCTCAACGATCTTGGGCGCCAAGCCTTCCGTCGGCTCGTCAATGATGATGAGGTCCGGGTCACCCATGAGCGATCGGCACAGCGTCAACATTTGCTGCTCACCACCGGAAAGCACGCCTGCTTCCGTGTGTTGGCGCTCCTTGAGGCGCGGGAACATGGCATACATGTCCTCAAAGCTCCAACGGCTGTCTTTGCCCTTGCCCTTTTGTCCCAGCAACAGGTTTTGATGCACCGTGAGCTTGGGAAAAATATCCCGATTTTCCGGGACATAACCCACTCCTAAATGGGCAATTTCATAGGCCTTCTTGCCCAGAATCTCTTGATTTTTCCAAGTCAGGCTGCCCTCGCAGTCGACCAGACCCATGATGGCTTTGGCGGTAGTGGAGCGGCCCGAGCCGTTGCGCCCTAGCAATGCCACGATCTCGCCAGGTTGAACATCAAAACTCACCCCATGCAGGACATGGCTTTTGCCGTAGAAGGCGTGCAGGTTGTCGATCTTTAACATCTCAGTGACCTCCTGCCTGTGAATCAGCCACGGATGAGCCCAGATAGGCTTCTTGCACGCGCTGATTGGCCCGCACGGCCTGTGGCGTGTCAAAGGCGATCACTTCGCCGTAAACCACCACCGCAATTTTGTCGGCCAATCCAAACACTACGCCCATGTCATGCTCCACGGTCAGCAAGGTTTTACCCACCGTCACGTCTTTGATGAGGTTGATAAAACGCTTGGTCTCGGACTTGCTCATACCGGCCGTCGGTTCGTCCAGCAAAATCACGTTGGCACCCCCCGCAATGGTGATGCCGATCTCCAAGGCACGCTGCTCAGCGTAGGTCAGATTGACGGCCAAAACATCGCGCTTCTTATCGAGCTTGATCATCTCCATCAACTGCTCGGCGCGTTCGTTGGCGTCCTCCAAATCGTTGAGGAATTTGAAGAAGGTGTACTTGTAGCCCAAACTCCACAACACACCACAGCGCAGGTTCTCGAAAACGCTGAGCTTGGGAAAAATATTGGTGATCTGAAAACTGCGCGACAAGCCCAGGCGGTTGATCTCAAACGGCTTGAGACCATTGATACGCTGACCGTTGAGCACGATATCGCCGCTGGTGGGCTCAAAGCGACCACTGATCAGGTTGAACAACGTCGACTTGCCCGCGCCATTGGGGCCGATGATGGCCACGCGCTCACCGGCTTGCACCGACAAATTGGCATTGCGGATGATTTCTGTCTTGCCAAAACTTTTGCAGAGATTTTTCAGCTCAATGGCAAATTCTGGATTGCTCATAGGGCCTCCCGACGCTTGACTTCTTTTTCAATGTATTCCTGGGTCTGACCCCACTCATGCGCAAACTGCCGGCGACACGCCTCAAACAGAAACAAGCCGGTGACCATCACGAAGGCGGCACCAAACCAGCTGTCCAGGCCTTGCGCATTGAGCGCCACGCCCATGAACTTCAACATCGGGCCCAGTGCCGGATTGAGTTGCAGGTGGTAGACCATCTCGATCATGGCCCCAGCCCCCATCAAAGCGACCAAGGCAGTCAAGCCCAGCGCCAGGTAACTCACCCACAACTGACGCAAGCGACCGAAGGCCGCCACCCGCAAATTCATCATGATCAGGCTGGCCACGCCACCGGGTGCGTACATGACCATGAACAGAAACACAAGACCCAGGTAAAGCAGCCAGGCTTTGGTGAATTCTGAAAGCAGGACCAAAGCCAGAACCATCAGCACCGCCCCCAAAATGGGCCCGAAGAAGAAAGTCGCGCCACCCAGGAAAGTGAACAACAGGTAAACGCCTGAGCGGGCACCGCTGACCACCTCGGCGGTGACGATCTCAAAATTGAGCGCTGCCAATCCACCCGAGATACCAGCGAAGAACGCGGCGATCACAAAAGCGATGAAGCGTACTTTTTGCGTGTCGTAGCCCACGAACTCCACCCGCTCGGGGTTGTCTCGTACCGCATTGAGCATGCGACCCAGCGGTGTGCGCGTGAAGGCGAACATGAGGGCCGTACTGATGAAGGTGTAGAAGGCAATCAAATAGTAGAGCTGAATCTGCGGGCCAAACGTGATGCCAAAGGGTTTGCCCCCCGTCACGCGGTTGCCCGAAATACCCCCCTCACCGCCGAAGAATTCCGGAAACATCAAGGCACTGGCCCAGACCAATTCGCCCACGCCCAAAGTGATCATGGCAAACGGTGTGGCCGCTTTTTTCGTGGTGACCCAACCCAACACCAAAGCCACCGCCATGGCAGCCAATCCGCCGGCTACCGGAATCAAACTCACCGGAATCGGCAGCTGCCCCTTGCTGATGAGGTTGAGCGTGTGAATGGCCAGGAATGAGCCCATGCCGGAATACACCGCATGGCCAAAGCTGAGCATGCCGCCCTGGCCTAAGAGCATGTTGTAGGAGAGACAAACAATGATGGCAATGCCCATTTGGCTGAGCATGGTCTGCGCCAAAGAGCTGTGAAAAATCAGCGGTGCACCAGCCAGCACGAGGGCAAACAGGCTCCAGATGAGCCAACGACCAACGTTGAGCGGCTTGAATTCGTAATAGGTTTTGGACATGGTTCAACCTTCGCGGGTACCGAGCAGACCTTTGGGTCTGAAAATCAAAATCAGTACCAGAAACATGTACGGAAGAATCGGGGCAATCTGGCTGATTTTGAGTTTCCACAAGGGATAGCCAAAGGTGTCAGGGGTCACCGCCACACCGGCAGTGGCCAAGGCACTCACGATCGAGGTGTCAATGCCCACTGCAAAAGTTTGGATCACACCGATCAGCACCGAGGCGACAAAGGCCCCAGACAAAGAGCCCATGCCGCCCACCACCACCACCACAAAAATCACAGAGCCCACGGTAGCGGCCATGCCCGGCTCAGTCACGAAAGCATTGCCGCCAATCACACCGGCCAAGCCAGCCAGCGCCGCCCCCCCACCAAACACCATGGAGAAGACACGAGGAACGTTATGCCCCAGGGACTCAACTGCCTCGGGGTGGGTTAGTGCCGCTTGGATCACCAAACCGATTCGGGTGCGGGTCAGGAGTAACCAGATGGCAATCAACATCAACACCGCCACCAGCATCATGAAACCTCGGTACAGCGGGAACTGGGTGCCGTACAAAATGAACAAGGGGCCACTCAATGAGTCGGGCACCCGATAGTCCACCGAGCCCGTGCCCCAGATGAGTTGCACCATCTCCAAGATGATGAAGCTCAAGCCAAAGGTGATGAGCAACTCGGGCACATGGCCGAAATGGTGAACCCGACGCAAGCAGTATTTTTCAAAACCGGCACCCAGCACCCCCACCATCAGGGGGGCAATCACCAGGGCAGGCCAAAAACCGGTCACATGGCTCACGGCATAAGCAAAAAAGGCACCCAGCATGTAAAAACTGGCGTGCGCGAAATTGAGCACGCCCATCATGCTGAATATCAGCGTCAGGCCGGAACTCAACATGAACAGCAAGAGCCCATAGCTCAGACCGTTCAAAAGGGAAATGGTGAAAAACTCCATGCGGTAACCGTTGTGTTGAGGCGGCAATCGCCCTGTTGGACATAAGAAAGCCGGGACGGCGATTGCTATCCCGGCTCTGACTCCGGTGAATCACAAGGTAGGGAACTTAGCCCGGGCGCTTCATCTGGCAGCTCGTGGGCGTGCTGGCCACATAAGGCTCCATCTGCTTGATCGGCACAAAGGTGTAGCCGGTCTTCTCTACGCTGTACTCGCCCTTCTTAGCTTTTTGCCACTTGGTCACAAACATGGACTGTTGCAACTGGTGGTCAGAGGCCCGCATTGTCACGTCGCCGGCAAAGCTCTTGACCTGCAAACCTTCCAATGCTTTGGCCACCGCCACCGGGTTGCTGCTCTTGGCTTTGGCAATGGCCGCGCCCATGAGCTGAATACCGTTGTAGGTCGCAAAGGTGTAGTAGTCATCATCAAACTTGGTATTGAAGTCCTTGATGTTCTGACCCATTTCACCCGTGTGGTTGGAGTGGCCATAGGCAATCACATACACCTCGGAGTCACCCCCTGCCGCCAGTGCGGTGGGCGTGCCCGTCACCCCGGCGTAATAGGTGTACATCGGCAGCTTCAGACCCGCGTCGTTCAGCGCCTTCACAAACAAGGTCAA
>CANGMW010000207.1 GCA_947454695.1 Comamonadaceae bacterium
AAGAGATCCTTCGCTCCGAACTCGCGCGCACCCAAGCGCAACTGCAAGCCCTGATGCAGCAAGCCCCGTCCGGCCCGGAGACCGACAGCGCCTTACAGCGCTTGCGTGCCGACGAAGCCGCTTTGCGCCGTGAACTGGCGCGCTTGCCCAGCTGAACCGCCCTCACCCTT
Source organism: Comamonadaceae bacterium (assembly GCA_947454695.1). GTDB lineage: Bacteria > Pseudomonadota > Gammaproteobacteria > Burkholderiales > Burkholderiaceae_C > CANGMW01. Next base: position 171 of record CANGMW010000207.1, read on the forward strand.
TTGCTTTTGCATTTCCCCAGCGCACGCCCCTATGTCCATTGAGCCCAATCCTTCAACGCTTGCCATCCTGCACCGCGAGACGCACGGCAAGCTGCGCCTGAACCGAAGCGCGCCCGACTACGGCTTTGCGCGTGACTCGGTGACGGTGGCGCTGACCTCAGGTGAAGTGCCGGCCGCCTGCACCGAATACCCCTGCGTGATGGCCCGCCAACCCGACGGCAGCCTGAGCCTGCTGGCTGTGACCGGTTTGCAAGCCGGCCACAACCTGTTTGTGGGCCCCTCCGGCGCGTGGCTGGGGCAGTACCTGCCGTCCACGCTGGCGACCTGGCCGTTTCGGCTGGTGCGCGAGTCCGACGAGGGCAAATTTTTTGTGGCGGTGCAGCCCCAAGCGCTCAACGCGTCCGTGGGTGACCCGCTTTTCAACGACCAGGGCGAAGAGTCCCCTTGGTTGCTGGAGCGCTTGCGCCAGCTCACCGAAACGGATGCCGGCCTGCAAGAAACCGCGCAGCAGCTCGCGCTCCTGGATGCGGCCAAGCTCCTGACCGAGCGCTCGATGCAGGCCATCCTGGCTGACGGGCGCGATGTCGAGTTGAACGGCTTCATGACCGTCGACGAAGCCCGCTTGCAAACGCTGGACGAAAAAACTTTGCACCAATTGCACACCAGCGGCGCGCTGTCACTGGCGTATTTGCATTTGCTGTCCTTGCGGCGATTCCGTCACCTGGTGGCGCGTTCGGGCCAGTCCGAGGCGGATGTGGCCGATGTAGCGCATGTGTCTGGTGCGTCCGAAACAGCCGCCAAACCTGCGCGCAAGGCCGCCGCCTAAGCGCCCGCCCCAGGCAAGCACGCTGCGAACCCAAGCCTCCATGCCCCGCACCCCGCGCCCCACCACCCCGCTTGCGCGCCAGCGCCGGGTGAGCCGCGGGCGTCTGGTCGTGCGCATTGCGCCCTTGCCGCTGGCCGCGGCTTTGGCCCTGGGCGCCCAACTGCCTTGGGCGCTGGCCCAAAGCAACAGCGCAACCGTCATCACGACCCTGGCTGGCAGTGCAGCGACGCAAACCGTCTTGGGCAGCTCGCAGCCGGGCGTGAAGGTGATCACCACGACGACCTTGCGCGATGGCAACGCTTTCAATAATTTCTCGCTGTTCCAGGTGGGCGGCGGCGACACCGTCAAGATGGTGGTGCCCACCGGCGCGAACTGGCTGGTCAATGTGGTGCGCGACGGGCGCGTGCAAATTGATGGCGCGCTGCAAAGCCGTTTGGGCAGCGACATGGGCGCGATCGGCGGCAATTTGCTGTTCATCGACAGCTATGGGTTTGGCGTGGGGCCCAACGGCCGGGTGGACACCGGGCGGCTGAGTTTTGCAGCAGCGTCCACCACCTTCATCGACGCTTTACTGGCCACGGGACCGGGCTTTTCCGCGACGCAAGTCAACAGTATTTTGGGTGGTCAATTCAACCGCTCGGACAGCGGCAACGTGCAGATCGACGGGGAAATTCACGCCACCAACGGCGTGTCCCTCATGGCCGGTAAAGGACAAGGTTCGGCACGCGCGGTGACGATCAACGGGCGCGTGGTGATTGACGGGCGCGCGGCCGCAACCGCAGTGAACCTCGGTAATTTGCGCAGCCTGGACCCGGTGGTGGAACGCGACGGGGTGATTGACATCACCACGCCGGGCGACATCGTGATCAACGGCAAGTTGCTCGCCGACGCCTCGCATTGGAACGAGGCCGGCGCGGTGCGGGTGGTGGCCGGGGGCGATATAGAACTCGGCGGCCAGTCTCAAATCTCTGCCTCGGCGGCAGCGGGCTCGAACGGTCAAGGCGGCGTAGTCCAACTCTTCGCGCATGGCAATTTGAGCAATGCCAAAGGGGCTGCGGTGTCGGCACGCGCGGAGGGCACGGGCGCCGGTGGCGCCATCGAATTGTCAGCGGCCAAGACCGTGCAAATCGGCGGGCTGACGCTGAACGCCGGCAGCCAAAAAGGCCGCGCAGGCAGCGTTGTGATTGACCCGACTGATCTGGTGGTGACCGACGACCTGTACACCGACGGCGCCGACTTGTCGCTGGAGGCCACCCAAACCTTGCAAGTCAACACCAGCGTGGTGCTCAACACGCGCAATGTGACGGGCAGCGCCGGCTCCGCAGGCGGCGTGCCGGCGGCGGCGGCGGCCATCGCCAATGACCCTGAAACGCCCTCGCTGGGCAACAGCGGCAACATCACGCTCACCGCGCCTTCCATCACCATCAAATCCGGTGCGGTGCTCGATGCGTCGGTGATCAACACGGGTGGCACCACGTACACCGATGGCGACATCACGCTCACCGCCACGGGTACCGGCTCCTGGCTGACCGCGCCACCGGGCTCGCCGGTGGGTTTTTCCGATGCCAACGCCACCATCAGCGTGGCCGGCACGCTCAAAGCCCACAACATCACGATGCAGGCCAGCATCGAGTCCAGCGCCACCTACGACGGCATTTCGGGCATGTTGTCGCAGCAAGCCATTGCCTTGGTTCTGGAAAAACTCGACTCGCCGCTGGCGCTGAGCCTGGCCTATGTACAAGCCACGGGCGACGCCAAAGTCATCATCAAAGGCACGGCCAACCTGATCGCCTCCAACGACATCAGCATCACCGCCATGGCCGACCGCACGGCCGGCGCTGATTTGAGTGTGGAGAACGGCAAGTACAACCTGGCCGCCGGTTTTGCCCGCATTCAGGGCACGACGTCGGTGGACATCCAGTCGGGCGCACAGCTTGATGCGGGCAACAATATTTCGCTGATCGCCGCGTCCAAAACCAGCATCGCCATGACGGCTGCGGCCGCCGGTGAGACCGGCGAAGACGGCAAGGCCAGCGTCGCCGCCGTGGTGTTTGCCGGCTCCATGTCGGATGTGACCACCACGGTGAATGTGGCCTCGGGTACAACACTCACCGCGGGCGCTGACATTGACGTGCAGGCCTTTCACGCCAGCAGTTTTGAGACCGGTGGCGAAGTCACGATTTACGGCGCGGGTAAAGCCGGTGTGGTGGGTGCGCTCTCGATTCAAAATTCCACCACCACTGCCAGCCTGGGCGGCACGGTGAGTGCAGGCGGCCATGTGCAAGTCTCGGCCATGAACGCCTCCACGCAAAACGTGATTTCAGCCACCTCGGAGAACGCACAAACACAAGACCAGAGCGTGCTGGACAACTTACCCACATCGCTGGATGTCTCCACCGATGAGGCCAAGCAGCAACTGGCCTCCGGGTTCTTGGCCGTGGCCATGAAGGCCTACGAGGACTCGCAAGCCCAGTCTGAACCCGACGCCGGCGGCGGCACACCGCCGAGCCAGCCCGCTTTGCGCCTGGCCGGTGCCATGACCTGGTCGCAATCCAACCATGTCACCCGCGCTGAAATTGCCGATGGCGCCTCGGTGACCGCCGGCACCCATGTGGCGGTGGACGCCCAGACGCTGGTGGGCAAGTTGCAAAGCGTGGCCGAATCGGCTGCGACGTCGGAGGTGGACAACAGCGGCTCCAAAACCTCTTTGAGCGCAGCGCTCAATTGGTCGGACCACAAATTCACCACGACCGCGCGCATCGGCATAGGCGCCAGCGTCAACGCCGAGCATGTGGCGGTGAATGCGTCCACCGACATCCCGGAATTTTTTATTGGCTCCATGCCCTTGGAGTGGGACAGCTTCAACGGCATCTATGAAAACTTGATGGGGCTCAGTGGCGGCGTGCTGGGCGTTTTGTACGAGGGCTTCAACACCCGCGTGTCAGCCGTCAGTGCGGCGGGCGATCTGGCGGTGAGCGGCGCCATCAACCTGGGCTACATCAGCACCAACACGCGCGCCTGGGTCGACAAAAACGCGCAGATCACGAGCACCGCGACCAACAGCGACCCTTGGACCTACACGCTCAAAGAAGTCGGGTTTGATTCCGACATCGAGCAAATGCTCACGGGTGCCGACCCTTACCGTTTGACCAAAGATTTGGGCACCATCGGCAACTTTGTGCAGACCACCCGTCAGGTGATGGACGCCAATGGCCAGGTGGTGAAAGTGGCCGGCGAAGACTTCCTGGTGGACGAGATCAACTTTGACCGCAGCGTGACAGGCGCCTTGTCGGTTCGTGGCGAAAACCATGTGCAGACCCTGCACCTCGCGGGCAAGCCGGATGAAGCTTCACAGGCGGGCGGCGGCGGCAAATCGGTGGGCGGTACGTTCTCGATGGTCAACCGCACCAATGTGGCCGTGGCCGGCATTGCTGACGGTGCAGAGATCACCCTCACAGCCGCCGGCGTGCTCAATGTCGCCGCAGAAACCAAAGATTTGGCCCTGACCATCACCCCGAGCGCTGGCGCCGGTGAAGGCGTGGCCGTCAACGGCATGGTGTCCTACACCAAGCTGAACGAGACCACACTGGCCTCGATCAGCCGCGAAGCCAAAATCTCAGCCCCTGCCGGCGTGAACGTGACGGCGGATCTGAAATTGTGGGTGTTTGGTGTGACGGGCGCCATCACCAAGAGCGATAACTCGGGGGTCGGCGTGGCCGTGGCCCTCAACGATGTGACGGGGCTGACCAAGGCCTACATCGGCGACAACGACGCCGACGCTTATGC
>CANGMW010000208.1 GCA_947454695.1 Comamonadaceae bacterium
ATAATGACTGATGCTGTAGAAACCCCGTCTTTGCCGGATCCGATGGCCAAATCAGCCAATCCTGATTTGCGTTGGTATGTGGTGCACGCTTACTCCGGTATGGAGAAGGCCGTTGAGCGCAACATTTTGGAGCGCATCCACCGTTCCGGCATGGAGAACAAATTCGGCCGTATTCTCGTTCCGATGGAAGAGGTGGTCGAGGTCAAAAACGGCACTAAGCGCACCACCGAGCGCAAGTTTTTCCCCGGCTACGTGCTGGTAGAAATGGTGATGGATGATGAATCCTGGCACTTGGTGAAGCACACCAACAAGGTGACAGGCTTTGTGGGCGGCGCCAAGAACCGTCCGGCCCCGATCTCGGAAGCCGAGGTCATGAAGATCGTCAACCAGATGCAAGAAGGCACGGACAAGCCCCGCCACAAAGTGGAGTTCGAAGTGGGCGAGTATGTGCGCGTCAAAGAAGGCCCTTTCACCGACTTCAACGGTTCGGTCGAAGAGGTCAACTACGAGAAAAACAAGGTGCGTGTGGCGGTGACGATTTTCGGTCGCTCCACGCCTGTGGAATTGGAGTTTTCTCAGATCGAGAAAACCTGAGTTTGAGAATTTCGCGCTTCCCGACTCGGCGCGGATGTTGTGAGTGAGTCGTTAACCCCCGGGGAGCTCAAGCTATTGTGTTTGGGCGTTAGCACCCGTTAGGAGAAAAGCATGGCGAAAAAAATCGTCGGTTTTGTCAAGCTGCAAGTGCCAGCTGGTAAGGCCAATCCCTCGCCGCCGATTGGCCCCGCATTGGGCCAGCGCGGTTTGAACATCATGGAATTCTGTAAAGCGTTTAACGCGCAGACCCAAGGCGTTGAGCCGGGCCTGCCGTTGCCGGTGGTGATCACCGCCTTTGCAGACAAGAGCTTCACCTTCATCATCAAGACGCCACCTGCGACGACCTTGATCAAGAAGGCCATCAAGCTGGACAAAGGTTCACCCCGTCCGCACACCGATAAAGTCGGCAAGATCACGCGCGCACAGCTCGAAGAAATTGCCAAGACCAAGATGAAAGACATGACGGCCGCCGATCTGGACGCCGCTGTTCGCACCATCGCTGGTTCTGCCCGTTCCATGGGCGTGAATGTGGAGGGCGTGTAAATGTCCAAGCTCACCAAGAAACAAAAAGGCTTGCAAGGCAAGGTTGACAGCAACAAGCTGTACGCCCTGAGTGAAGCCATTGCCATCGTCAAAGAGTGCGCGACCGCCAAGTTCGATGAATCCATCGACGTGGCCGTGCAACTCGGCATCGATGCCAAGAAATCTGACCAAGTGGTGCGTGGCGCCGTCGTGTTGCCCAACGGCACCGGCAAAACCAAGCGCGTGGCTGTGTTCGCCCAGGGTGCCAAGGCTGATGAAGCCAAAGCTGCTGGCGCTGACGTGGTCGGCATGGACGACCTGGCTGCCCGCGTGAAAGCAGGCGACATGCCGTTTGACATCGTGATCGCCGCCCCCGATGCCATGCGCATCGTGGGTACCCTGGGTCAAATCCTGGGCCCGCGTGGTCTGATGCCTAACCCCAAAGTGGGCACCGTGACGGCCGATGTGGCCACTGCTGTGAAAAACGCCAAAGCAGGCCAGGTGCAGTTCCGTGTGGACAAAGCCGGTATCGTGCACAGCACCATCGGTCGCCGTTCGTTCGACTCCGACAAGCTCCAAGGCAACTTGGCTGCTCTGGTGGATGCGCTGAACAAGGCCAAGCCGGCTTCCAGCAAAGGTGTGTTTTTGAGAAAAGTCGCGGTTTCGTCGACGATGGGTGTGGGTGTCCGTGTGGATACCCAATCCATCGCAGCGTAATCGCAAGAAATTCAGGCTCTGCGCGCAAGCGCCAGGGCTTGATGTGGTGGGTCGCCGGGGTTGCAAAACCCGGGCGGGTCATCCAAGACCGTTGGTGGGCCTGTCGTGTAAACGCAGGCACTTAATACGGGGTGAAAGCCCTTAACCAACGCAGATGGCGATCCCGCTGCAGATGGATTGAATTCCGTAAACAGTTGGTCGCTGCAATGTGGCGTGTTCCGAGGCTTTGAGCCGACGACACTTTTTAAGGAGTAGACCTTGAGTCTTAATCGCAGTGAGAAAGAAGCGGTCATCAGTGATGTGACCAGCCTCGCCGCAAAAGCTCAAACGCTCGTGATGGCGGAATACCGTGGCATCACGGTCGCTGACATGACCCGTCTGCGCTCCAATGCGCGCAGCAACGGCGTGAGCCTGAGTGTGTTGAAAAACACCTTGGCCCGTCGTGCTGTGGCAGGAAGCGCTTTCGAAGTCGTGGCCGACCAGATGACCGGTCCGCTGATCTATGGTTTCTCAACCGATGCAGTGGCTGCGGCGAAAGTCGTGGCTGAGTTCGCAAAAACCAATGACAAATTGGTGATTCGCGGCGGTGCATATGGCGGTAAAGCCCTGGACGTGAACGGCGTTAAAACACTGGCAAGCATTCCTACCAAGGAAGTTTTGCTGGCCCAGCTTTGTGGCTTATTGATGTCGCCTATTTCCCGTACCGCCGTGGTGCTGGGTGCTTTGGCGGCGAAAAAAGGCGAAGCGGCTGCCGCGTGATACGCGTCAGTCAATCAACCAACTTATTGGAATTTTGAGGATATCAACATGGCATTCGATAAAGACACATTTTTGACCGCGCTGGACAGCATGACGGTCATGGAACTCAACGAACTGGTGAAAGCCATCGAAGAGAAATTTGGCGTGAGCGCAGCTGCAATGGCTGCCCCCGCAGCTGCTGGCGGCGGCGCTGCTGCTGCTGCCGAAGAGAAAACCGAATTCAACGTGGTGCTGCTGGAAGCTGGCGCTAACAAAGTGTCGGTCATTAAGGCAGTGCGTGAGATCACCGGTCTGGGCTTGAAAGAAGCCAAAGACCTGGTCGACGGCGCTCCCAAGGCTGTCAAAGAAGGCATGCCCAAAGCCGATGCTGAAGCCGCTCAGAAAAAGCTGGTCGAAGCTGGCGCCAAAGCCGAACTCAAGTAAATCGATGTGGGGCGTATGCCCCACGATTTACCTGGCTGGTTGCAAGACCAGCCTTTTGCGCTTTCAGAGCGCACTCAAAAACGGGTCTGAAACGACGGTTTTTGAGTGTCTTCTGACCCCGACTGCAGAAGATGCCTTGGTTCGGGTCGCGTGCAATGCGCGACCGTCCGCCAATGGTTGGTAGTGGCCAATCACCAAGAATGGTTTTGACGTGGATGACCCGTTGAAACTGCCAGTCGTCTAGGACCTGCTGGATTCCTCAGACTTTGCCCGGAGAACTCATGGCTTATACATACACCGAACGCAAGCGGATTCGCAAAAGTTTCGGCAGCCGCGACAGCGTGCTCGAAATCCCTTACTTGTTGCAGATGCAAAAAGACGCCTACACCGCGTTCTTGCAAGCTGACGCAAGCCCTAAAAAACGGACTTTAGAAGGTCTGCAAGCGGCTTTCGAAGCGGCTTTCCCCATCGTCTCGCACAACGGTTTTGTCGAGATGAAGTTCATTGAGTACAACTTGGCCAAGCCCGCCTTTGATGTGCGCGAATGCCAAACCCGTGGTCTGACCTTTGCATCGGCCGTTCGCGCCAAAGTGCAATTGATCATCTATGACCGCGAGTCTTCGACCCCGCAAAACAAGGTGGTCAAAGAAGTCAAAGAGCAAGAGGTCTACATGGGCGAAGTGCCCCTGATGACCACCAAAGGCTCGTTCATCATTAACGGCACCGAGCGCGTGATCGTGTCACAGCTGCACCGCTCGCCGGGCGTGTTCTTTGAGCACGACAAAGGCAAGACCCACAGCTCAGGCAAGTTGCTGTTCTCCGCACGCATCATCCCTTACCGTGGTTCCTGGCTCGACTTTGAATTCGATCCGAAAGACATTTTGTATTTCCGCGTTGACCGTCGTCGCAAGATGCCCGTCACGATTTTGCTCAAGGCCATCGGTCTGAACCCCGAGTCGATCCTGGCGAACTTCTTCGTCAACGACAACTTCCGTCTGATGGACAGTGGCGCCCAGATGGAGATGGTTTCCGAGCGTCTGCGTGGCGAAGTTGCCCGCTTTGACATCACCGACAAGGCTGGCAAAGTGGTTGTCGCTAAAGACAAGCGCATCACGGCGCGCCACACCCGCGACCTGGAAACCTCCGGTACCACGCACATCAGCGTGCCCGAAGACTTTTTGGTGGGTCGTGTGATGGCCCGCAACATTGTGGATAGCGAGACCGGCGAGATCATCGCCAAGGCCAACGAAGAGTTGACCGAAGTCCTGCTCAAGAAGCTGCGTGCTGCCAATGTGCAGGACGTGCAATGCATCTACACCAACGAACTCGACCAGGGCGCCTACATTTCGCAGACCCTTCGCACCGATGAAACGGTGGACGAGTTTGCTGCACGTGTGGCAATTTACCGCATGATGCGTCCCGGCGAGCCGCCGACTGAAGACGCCGTGCAGGCCCTGTTCCAGCGCCTGTTCTACAACCCCGATACGTACGATCTGTCGCGCGTGGGTCGCATGAAGTTCAACGCCAAGATGGGTCGCAACGAAGCGACAGGTCCCATGGTGTTGACCAATGAAGACATCCTGGCTGTCGTCAAAATACTGGTGGACTTGCGCAATGGCCGTGGTGAAGTCGATGACATCGACCACTTGGGCAACCGCCGCGTGCGTTGCGTGGGCGAACTGGCTGAAAACCAGTACCGTACCGGCCTGGCACGTATCGAGAAA
>CANGMW010000209.1 GCA_947454695.1 Comamonadaceae bacterium
AAGGGGCAATAGTGGTTAGAGCGGGAACAGTTCTCGAATTATCAAGGCGAGTCAGCGGTGGCGGCTTGGTGTAAACCCATAGAGGCCGGACGCTAACAATAAGTATACTTATTAGTTAACACCCCCGACCCCAAGTTCCCATTTTTTCCGATGGAGCCACCATGACCATCTCCCCCACGCCAGCAGCGTTGCGCCAAAAGCTTTACGAGGACATGTCGCCCCTGAACCTCACGCCGCTGTGGGAGGTGCTGCATGCGCTGGTGCCGCCGCAACCCAACACCCCCTGCGTGGCCGCGCACTGGTCGTACGAACAGATCAAACCGTTTTTGAAACGGTCAGGTGAAGCGATCACCGCTGAAGAGGCGGTGCGTCGGGTGCTGATTCTGGAGAACCCGGCGTTGCGGGGTCAGTCGGCCATCACGCAGTCGCTGTACGCGGGATTACAACTCATCCTGCCCGGCGAGGTCGCCCCCAGCCACCGCCACACCCAAAGCGCCTTGCGTTTCATCGTCGAGGGTCAAGGTGCCTACACCGCCGTAGACGGTGAACGCACCACCATGCACCCGGGCGACTTCATCATCACACCGAGCTGGACCTGGCATGACCACGGCAATGAGGTCCAGGAGCCGGTGGTGTGGCTCGATGGCTTGGACATCCCGATGATCCGCTTCTTTGACGCAGGCTTTGCCGAAAACGCACCGCTCAAGTCCCAGCCGGTTGAACGCACAGAGGGCAGCAGCTTTGCGCGCTACGGGCACAACATGGCGCCGGTGCGCGGCGATGTGCCGTTTGGCATGACCTCACCCATCTTCAGCTATCCCTACACGCGCAGCCGCGAAGCCCTGCATGCCATGGAGCGCAGCGCGCCCCTGGATGCCTATGACGGTTTCAAGTTGCGCTACATCAACCCGGCCACCGGCGGCTCGCCCATGCCCACTCTGGCCACCTTCATGCAACACCTGCCCGCCGGGTTTGACGGCAAGGCCTGGCGTCAAACCGATGGCGCGGTCTACAGCGTGGTGGAAGGCTCGGGTATTGCCTATATCGACTCGCCTCAAGGTCTTGTACGATTCCCCTTCGAAGCACGGGACCATTTTGTGGTGCCCTCCTGGCAGTCCCTGCGGCTGCAATCCACCTCAGGATGTGTGCTCTTCAGTTATTCAGACCGCCCGGTGCATCAGGCCCTGGGCATTCACAGAGAAGAAAGGTTGTCATGAGTTTTGTAGTCACGCCCCCCGCGCAGGTGTCCGTCCCCGTTGTCGGATCCAAAGACCGCTTTCCCGTCGGGCGCATTTACTGCGTGGGTCGCAACTATGTGGAGCACGCCAAAGAAATGGGCTTCACTGGCCGTGAAGCGCCCTTCTTCTTCATCAAGCCTGCCGACAACTGCCTGGTGGTGGACGCCGGCCAAACCGGGGAAGTGAATTACCCCCCCATGACCGAGGACTACCAGCACGAAATTGAACTCGTGGCAGCCATCGGCACGGGCGGCAAAAACATCAAAGCGGCGGACGCCAAAAAGCACATCTACGGTTACGCCGTGGGCCTGGACATGACGCGCCGGGACCGCCAGACCGAGCAGAAAAAACAGGGCCGCCCCTGGTGCATCGGCAAGACGTTTGACCAAGCCGCCCCCATCGGCCCCATCACCCCCGCCGCCCAAGCCGGAGACGTGGAAAACGCCGAGATCTTTGTGCAGGTCAACGGCAAAGACCGCCAACGCAGCAATGTGGCCAAGCTGATCTGGAACATCGGCGAAATCATCGAGCACATCAGCGCAGCATGGGAACTGCGCCCCGGCGACCTGATCTATACCGGTACGCCCGAGGGCGTGGCAGCCGTGGTCAAGGGCGACACGATGGTGGGCAGCGTGGCCGGCCTGCCGACCCTGACCGTCAAAGTCATTTAAACCTTTCATACCGCATCGGAGTCGAGATGATCTGGAAACTCTTGGACCAACTGGCCAAGCTGTGTGCCATTCTGGCGGGCGTGCTGCTCACCGGCATGACCCTCATGACCTGTGGCAACCTGATTGCGCGCAACGCCACGGATTCGTCTATGGCCGGCGCCTTCGAGCTCACCGGCGTGGCCGCAGGCGCTGCCATCGCGCTGTTCATGCCCTTGTGTCAGGTCCGGCAAGGCAACATCATTGTGGATTTCTTCACCGCCAATCTCAAAGAAGCCGTGAATGACAAGTTGGATCGCTTCGGCGCGCTCTTGTTGGCCTCGGTGTTTGTGTTTCTGGCTTGGCGCACAGCGCTGGGTGGACTCAACGTGTACCAGGCACATTCAGAAACCCAGATCATGGGTTTTCCGGAGTGGATCGTCTATGCCGCCATGGTGCCGCCCTTCGCTTTGACCGGCCTGATTGCTCTTTACCAAACCGTGTTTGGCCTGACCCCCGCCGAGGAGAATGCCGCATGAGCCCGATTGAACTCACCCTGTTTATCTTCGGCAGCATGTTGTTCTTCATGGCCATCCGGGTGCCCATCGGCATCAGCATGTTTTTTGCCGGCGCCCTGGGCTATGTGACGCAAACCGGCTGGGCACCCTTTGCCAGCTTCATGAACTCGCAGGCCTTCGCCCGCTTTGCCGGCTACGACCTGTCCGTCATTCCCCTGTTCATCCTGATGGGCAACTTCGCCACCAAAGGCGGCATCAGCAAATCCCTGTTCGCCTTTGCCGCCAGCGTCATGGGCGGCTTCAAAGGCGGCCTGGCCATGGCCTCTTTGCTGGCGTGCGCAGCCTTTGGCGCCATCAGCGGCTCCTCTGTGGCCACCGCGGCCACCATCACCGGCGTGGCCCTGCCCGAGATGAAGCGCCACGGCTACTCCGGTCGTTTGGCCACCGGCACGCTGGCCGCCGGCGGCACGCTGGGCATCCAACTGCCGCCATCCGTGGTCTTGGTGATTTATGCCATCCTGACCGAGCAGAACATCAGCAAGCTGTTTGCCGCTGCCGTCGTGCCTGGCTTGATTGCGCTCGCAGGCTACCTGACTGCCGTGGCGATTTATGTGCGCGTCGTGCCCGGTCATGCACCTGAGGTTGACCCGAATCGCCCGCCCATGACCTGGGCCACCCTGTTTGGCGTGTTGCCCATTGTGGTGATCTTCGTGCTGGTGTTTGGCGGGATTTACGGCGGCTTCTTCACGCCCACCGAAGGTGCGGCCGTGGGCGCAGCCTCCACCCTGATCACCGCCTTGTTCAAAGGCGAGATGACCTTTGTCAAGTTCAAAGACTGTTTCTTGGGCACCGCCACCAGCGCGGCCATGATCTTTCTGATCTTCGTCGGCGCGGACCTCATGAATGCGGCGCTGGCCATGACCCAGATTCCCAACCAGCTCGCCGCCACGGTGGGCGGCTGGGGCCTTGCGCCACTGGCCGTCGTGGGCGCCATCCTGATCTTCTACGTGATCCTGGGCGCGGTGATGGACGAGTTGTCCATGCTCTTGCTGACCATCCCGATCTTTTTCCCGATGGTCATGGCCTTGGACTTTGGCATGTCCAAAGACCTCACCGCCATCTGGTTTGGCATCATGGTGCTGATGACGGTGGGCTTTGGTCTGATCGCGCCGCCGGTCGGTCTGAATGTGTACGTGGTCAACGGCATGGCCAAGGATGTGCCCATGGGCGAGAGCTACCGTGGCGTCATGCCCTTCCTGATCAGCGATGTGTTCCGTACCCTGCTGCTGCTGTTTTTCCCCATCATCCCGCTGTGGCTGGTGCGCTTTGTCGGCTAGGGTTTGCACCAAAGCTCAGTTGCTCAAAACTGCGTAAATTCAAAGACTTCACAGGAGACCCCATGATTCAACGACGTACTCTTCTCAAATCCGGTGCCGCTGCCGCCTTGGGCGCCCCCGTGCTGTCCAGTTTGGCGCAGCAGCAAGTCACCCTGAAGTTCCATACCTTCATGGCGCCCATGTCCAGTGTCTGGCTCACTATGCACAAGGCCTGGATGGACAAAGTGGAAAAAGAATCAGAAGGACTCATTAAATTCGAAGGCTACCCGGCCATGCAGCTCGGTGGTACCCCAGTGCAACTGTACGACCAGGTCAAAGACGGCGTGGTCGACGTCGTGTGGACCCTGCCTGGCCTTACCGCAGGGCGCTTTCCACGTGTGGAGGTGTTCGAGCTGCCCTTCATGATGAACAACGCCGAAGCCACCTCCAAAGCGTATTGGGAATACGTGCAGACCGTTGCGGCCGACGAGTTCAAAGACACCAAGGTGCTGGCCCTGCAAGTGCACGGTCCCGGCGTCATCCATACCACCGACAAGCCGGTGCGCTCGGTGGCCGACATGCACGGCTTAAAGCTGCGCGCGCCGACCCGCCAAGTGACCAAACTCATTTCTTCGCTGGGTGCCACGCCGGTGGGCATGCCGCTGCCGCAGATCCCCGATGCCTTGAGCAAAGGCACCATCAACGGCTGCGTTATCCCCTGGGAAGTGGTGCCCTCAGTCAAGGTGCACGAGCTCACCAAGTACCACGCCGAGTTCGACCCGGCTGGCGGCGCCTTGTACACCACCACCTTTGTGATGGCCATGAACTTGGCCAAGTACAACTCACTCCCCCCTCATCTCAGACAAGTCATTGACAAAAATACCGGCGTCATGAGTACCACAGCTGTTGGCCCGAATCTTAAGCAAGTCATCGACAAAAACTCCGGCATCGAAACCTCGGGCTGGCTGGGCAAGGTTCAGCAGGGCAACGACCCGCTGGGCCGCAAAGCTGCCA
>CANGMW010000210.1 GCA_947454695.1 Comamonadaceae bacterium
AGGGGTGAGCTTTTTGGAGTCGGCCAGGCCTTTGATGGGGTTGAGGTCGTCCAAAATCACAGCGGCTGCCACCACCGGGCCGACCAGCGGGCCACGACCGGCCTCGTCCACACCGGCCACCAGACCGGGCACATCCCAGCTGAAGACGGCCTGTTCAGGCTTGGAGAATTTTTTCGATCGCATCAGCAGCCAATTGTGAGGTATCGCGTTGCAGTTGGGCATGCAAGGCGGAGAAGCGTTGTTCCAGGGCTTGTGATTTTTCGGGCGAGCCCAGCCACTGCAAGGTAGCGTCGGCCAAGGCTTGCGGGGTGGCCGCATCTTGCAAAAACTCGGGCACCACAAAGTCTTCGCACAGGATATTGGGCAAACCCACCCAGCGCTGCAGTTTCTTGCGGCGCATGATCCACCAGGACAGCCGGTGCATGTTGTAGGCGATCACCATGGGTCGCTTGAAGAGGGCCGCCTCCAGCGTGGCGGTGCCGCTGGCGATGAGCGTCACATCACAGGCGGCCAGCACCGTGTGAGACTGACCATCCACCACCTGCACCACCTTGGTCAGTCCGGCCTGTTCAACCGCCTGAACAATGGCCGGCTTGAGCGCGGGCACGGCGGGCAGAACGAATGACAAGCTGGCATCTTGGTCCAACATGCGCCGCGCCGCCTGCAAAAACCGCGGCAGGATGTAGTGAATTTCCGAGGCACGGCTGCCTGGCAGCAAGGCCACCACAGACCCCTGCAGGGGCAGACCCAGCGCAAGACGCGCTGCCCTTCGGTCCGGCGCCATCGGGATGACATTCGCCAAGGGGTGCCCCACATAAGTGGCTGCGATGCCATGACGCGCCAGCAGGTCTACCTCAAAAGGAAAGATGCACAGCACATGGTCCACGCTGCGGCGGATTTTTTCCAGCCGCTCGGCGCGCCAGGCCCACACCGAGGGGCACACGAAATGCACGGTCTTGATGCCCTGGGTTTTGAGCGCCAGTTCCAGATCGAGATTGAAATCGGGCGCATCGACGCCGATGAACACATCGGGCGCGTCGGCCAGGAGTCGTTGCTGCAGTTGCTTGCGGATACCGATGATCTCGCGGTAGTGGCGCAGGACTTCGATGTAGCCGCGCACAGCCAGCTTCTCGCTGGGCCACCAGGCCGAAAAACCGCGTCGGGCCATCTGCGGGCCGCCAATGCCTTGCGCCGTGAGCTTGGTCCAGCGCGCAAGTAAGCCATCGAGCAACAAACCCGCCAGCAAGTCACCAGAGGTTTCGCCCGCGACCATGGCCACGGTAGGCGCAGCCAAGTCAGCTTCGGTGGGTGAGATTGCGGCGGCTGATCCGGCCGCTGAGGTGGGCGGCAGTGCAGCCATGGTGAGTCAGCGCACGATGCCGCGTTGCGGCGTGGTGTGGGCCAGAAAGTCCAGCATCATGGCCACATCCGGGGCTGCTTCGGGCGTTTTATTCGTCAGCGTCGCAATTTGGGCACGCGCCTGCTCCAGCGTCAGGCCATCGCGGTACAAGGCCTTGTGCATAGCCTTGACGGCGGCGATGCGCTCGGGTCCAAAGCCCCGGCGGCGCAGGCCTTCAAAGTTCATGGAGCGCGCTTGCGCGGGCTGGCCCTGGCACATCACAAAAGGCGGCAAGTCGGCAAACAACAACGAGCACATGGCCGTCATGCTGTGCGCACCGATGCGCACGAACTGGTGCACCACAGTGAAGCCGCCCAGAATCACCCAGTCGTCCACCTGCACATGGCCGGCGAGCTGCGAGTTGTTGGCAAAAATCGTGTGGTCGCCCACGATGCAATCGTGCGCCAAGTGGACATAGGCCATGATCCAGTTGTCATTGCCCACACTGGTGATTCCCGAGTCGCCGGGCGAGCCGATGTTGAAGGTACAGAACTCACGCACCGTGTTGCGGTCACCGATGCGCAGTTCGCACGGTTCACCGGCGTATTTCTTATCTTGCGGAATGGCACCGATGGAGTTGAATTGGAATATGCGGTTGTCGCGCCCGATGGTGGTGTGACCTTCCACGACGCAGTGCGCACCAATGGTGGTGCCGGCACCCACTTTGACGTGAGGGCCGACCACGGTGTAGGGGCCCACGCTCACCGAGCTGTCGAGCTCGGCCTTGGGGTCGATCAGGGCGGTAGGGTGAATCAGGCTCACAGCGGGCTCTCTTGGTCGTTGGAGACGAATCAGGCAATCGTACGCATGGTGCACATGAGCTCGGCTTCCACGGCCAACTCTTGGCCCACACTGGCTTTGGCCTTGAACTTGAAAATGCCGGCCTTCATGCGGTCGAGTTCGACCTCCAGGGTGAGCTGATCACCCGGCTCTACCGGACGCTTGAAACGTGCGCCGTCAATGCCGGCAAAGTAATACACCGTCTTGTCATCGGGCACCGTGCCCAGGGTGTCAAACGCTAACAAGGCTGCAGTCTGCGCCAGGGCTTCAAGCATCAAGACCCCCGGCATCACCGGGCGATGCGGAAAGTGACCATTAAAAAAAGGCTCGTTGATGGTGACGTTCTTCAAGGCTTTGATGCGCTTGCCTTTTTCGATCTCCAACACACGGTCAACCAACAGAATGGGATAACGGTGCGGCAGTTGCTTGAGAATCTGGTGGATATCCATCATGGTGTTTGACTTGGTTTGAGTTGTTGTTCGAGCTGGCGAATGCGGTCGCGCAATGCGTGCAGCTGTTTGAGGGTAGCAGCATTTTTCTCCCAGGACGCATTGTCGTCCAAGGGAAACACGCCACTGTATTGACCCGGTTTGGTGATGGAGCGCGTGACCACGGAGGCGGCTGAGATGTGCACGCCGTCGGCCAGACTGAGGTGACCCAGGACGACTGCACCGCCGCCAATGGTGCAGCCCGCGCCGATGGTGGCGCTGCCGGCCACGCCCACACAACCGGCCATGGCCGTGTTTTGACCGACCCGCACGTTGTGGCCGATTTGGATGAGATTGTCGAGCTTCACACCGTCCTCGATCACCGTGTCTTGCAAGGCCCCGCGGTCGATGCAGGTGTTGGCGCCAATCTCGACATCGTTGCCGATGCGCACGGCACCCAGTTGTTCGATTTTTTCCCAGGCAGCGCCATGGGGTGCAAAGCCAAAGCCATCGGCCCCGATCACCACGCCGGCATGCACGATGCAGCGTTCGCCCAGCACACAGTCTTCGCCCACGCTCACCCGCGACTTCAGCACCGTATCAGCGCCAATTTGCGCACCCCGCTCGACCACACACAAGGGACCAATACGGGCCGTGGCGTGCACCCGGGCTTGAGTATCGACCACCGCACTGGGGTGGATGTTGGGGCCGGTGGGTCGCGCCTGTTGAGCACGCCACAGCTGCGTGACCTTGGCAAAATAAAGATAAGGTTGCTCGGTGACGATGCAGGCCCCCCGGGTCTGCGCAACGGCCTGCATGGCCGGACTCACGATCACACAGCCCGCAGCAGAGGTTTGCAGCTGTGGCTGGTATTTGGGGTGACTGAGGAAGCTCAGCTGGTCAGCGCGGGCGCTCTCCAGGGGCGCGAGTCCGTGAATCAGCAACTCAGGATCGCCCAAGAGCGTACCGCCCAAGGTGTCAACCAGAGTTCCTAATCGCAGTGCCACACTTCACACACCCTGAAAACGGCTTACTTGGCAGGCGAGGCTGCCGCCGCATTCAAGGCTTTGATGACCTTGTCGGTCACGTCATGCTTGGGGTTGACGTACACAGCCTCTTGCAGGATCAGGTCGTATTTTTCAGTTTCAGCCACCTGGCGCACCACGCGGTTGGCGCGCTCGAACACTTGCTGCAATTCTTCATTGCGGCGGGCGTTGAGGTCCTCTTGGAATTCCCGACGACGTCGCTGAAAGTCGCGATCTTGTTCTGCAATTTGTTTTTGACGCCCAGCACGCTGGGTTTCTGACATGGTGGGTGCTTCACGCTCGAGTTTTTCCACCATGGACTTCAGGGTGCTGCCCTGTTCGGTCAATTCTTTCTCGCGTTTGGAAAATTCCTGCTCGAGTTTGACTTGTGCATTTTTGGCGGGAACGGCTTCTTTGATGATGCGGTCCAAGCTCACAAAGCCCAGTCGGAAGTCCTGCGCAAAAGAAGGTGCTGCCTGAACCAAGCAAGCCACAGCCAGCAAGCTGATGCGACGCGTGAGGGTGTTCATTAGAAAGTCGTCCCGATCTGAAATTGAATACTCTGAATTCTATCGCCATCGAAAGATCGAATCGGCTGGGCGTAGGCCATGCGCAAAGGACCGATCGGAGAAATCCAGCTGATACCCACACCGGCTGAAGCCCGGAATTGCGAAAAATCAATCGCTTCATTGGGGCCAAACAGATTGCCCGTGTCCACAAAGGTGTACATGCGCAAGGTTTTGTCGTTACCCACACCAGGAAACGGCGCTTGCAATTCGAAGTTGAAATTCACCTTGGTCGGGCCACCCAGCGTCAAGCCGGTGATGCTGTCCTTGGGCCCGAGGCTGCCGGCCTGAAAGCCACGTACCGAACCCAAACCACCCGCATAGTAGTTTTTGAACAAGGGATAGGGCTGGCCGTTGAGCCCCGTCCCCATTGCCAAGTCGGTGTTGAACGCGAAGGTGTATTGCTTGGTCAGGGGAACATACTGCTGGAATTGCAAAGAACCCCGGGCGTAACGAACATCGCCGGCGGCACTCCACTCACCGCTTACCCGGGTGAAATAACCAGTGGTCGGAATCAAGGC
>CANGMW010000211.1 GCA_947454695.1 Comamonadaceae bacterium
CTCTGGGCCCGGTTTTGGGGCTCTTGGCGCACCCCCACGGCGACTTCAACAAAGGTGCTTGCGGTGGTCATACCGCAGCGACTTTACCGGAAGCGCGTTTCAGCGCACCAAACTGCTGCGTGCAACCCTCAGGCCGCGAGGTGATTGCCGTAGCCCGGCACCGCGGCCGGCGTGCCGCCACGGCGAATAGCCACCGCGCAGTACTTGAACTCGGGGATCTTGCCAAACGGGTCCAGCGCCGCATTGGTCATGAGGTTGGCCGCCGCTTCGTAGTAAGCAAAGGGGATGAACACCGCGCCTTGCGGCGTGCCGTCATCTCGGCGCACATGCAAAGCGATCTCGCCACGGCGCGACTGCACCGTGATCACATCGCCGGGCTGCAGGCCCATCTCCTTCAAGTCCGCCCCGCACAGCGACGCCGTGGCCATGGGCTCAATGGCATCGAGCACGCTGGCGCGGCGCGTCATGCTGCCGGTATGCCAGTGTTCGAGCTGACGCCCGGTGATGAGCACAAAGGGGAAGTTCGCATCCGGCCGCTCGTTGGCAGGGATGATGTCCGCCGGCACCAGATTGACCCGGCCATCGCTGGTGGGGAAATCGTCGATGAACACGGTGGGCTGACCCGGATCGTCCGCGCTCAGGCAGGGGTAAGTGACGCTGGACTCGCGCTGCAAACGCTCCCAGGTGATGCCCGAGATGGCCGCATGCATGGCCTGGCGCATTTCCTCGTACACCGCGGCGACGCCGTGATGATCGCCTTCGTAGTGCCAATCCAGCCCCACGCCTTTGGCGATTTGCTGCAGGATCCACAGGTCCGCCTTGGCTTGACCGGGCGGGTTGATGGCCTGCTGACCCAGCTGCACCATGCGGTCGGTGTTGCTGACCGTGCCGGTTTTTTCCGGCCAGGCCGTAGCAGGCAAAACGACGTCGGCCAGCCAAGCGGTTTCGGTCATGAAAATGTCCTGCACCACCAGATGCTCCAGCGCTGCCAGCGCGTGGCGCGCGTGGTTCAGGTCGGGGTCGCTCATGGCGGGGTTTTCGCCCATCACGTACATGCCGCGCACCTTGTGCGGATCGCTGTCGGGCGCCAGCGCCTTGTGCATGATTTCCACCACGGTGTAGCCGGGCTGGTCATCGAGCTTCATGCCCCAGAAGTTTTCAAACCAGGCGTGCGCGGCTTTGTCGGTGACGCGCTGGTAGTTGGGGTACATCATGGGGATGAGGCCCGCATCGCTGGCACCTTGCACATTGTTTTGACCGCGCAGCGGGTGCAGGCCTGAGCCGGGCTTGCCGATCTGACCGGTCACCGTGACCAGGGCAATCAGGCAGCGCACGTTGTCCGTGCCGTGCACGTGTTGGCTCACGCCCATGCCCCACAAAATCATGGCGCCCTTGGCCTTGGCAAATTCACGCGCGACTTCGCGCAGGGTTTGCGCCGGCACGCCGCAGATGGGGGCCATGGCCTCGGGGCTGTAGCCCTTGACGTTTTCACGCAGCGCATCAAAGTTGTTGGCGCGGGTGCGGACAAACGCTTCGTTGACCAAACCTTCTTCAATGACGGTGTAGATCAAGGCGTTGATCATGGCCACATCGGTGTCGGCCTTGAACTGCATGGTCCGCCAGGCGTGGCGACCCAGGTCGGTCACCCGCGGGTCGGCCAGCACGATCTTGGCGCCCCGCTTCATGGCGTTTTTCATCCACGTCGCGGCCACCGGGTGGTTGGCGGTGGGGTTGGAGCCGATCACCATGATCAGGTCGGCATGCTCCACGTCGTTGACCTGGTTACTCACCGCGCCCGAGCCCACGCCTTCAAGCAATGCGGCCACGCTGGAGGCATGGCACAGGCGGGTGCAGTGGTCCACGTTGTTGGAGCCAAAGCCGGTGCGCACCAGCTTTTGAAACAGGTAGGCCTCTTCGTTGCTGCCCTTGGCCGAGCCGAAACCAGCCAGCGATTTTTTGCCGTAAGTGTCGCGCAGGCCGCTGAGTTTGCCGGTGGTCAGCGCCAGCGCTTCTTCCCAAGTGGCTTCGCGAAAAACGGCCGACCAATCGGCGCTGTCGCGGTTGAGCTGGTTGAGGCGCTCGGGGTCCTTGCTCACACCTTCTCGGCGGATCAGCGGCACCGTCAGTCGTTGCGGGTTGTGCGCGTAGTCAAAGCCAAAGCGGCCTTTGACGCACAGCCGGCTGTGGTTGGCCGGACCATCGCGCCCGTCCACACTCACGATCTTGTCGTCCTTGACGTTGTAGGTCAGCAAACAGCCCACGCCGCAGAAGGGACAGACCGAGTCGACTTTTTTGTCCACCACTTGCGTGCCGATGCGGGTTTTGGGGCTGAGCGCGCCGGTCGGGCAGGCTTGCACGCATTCGCCGCAGGCCACGCAGGTGCTGTCGCCCATCGGGTCAGCCAGGTCGAACACGATCTCGCTGTGGCTGCCGCGCAGAGCGTAGCCGATCACATCGTTCACCTGTTCTTCGCGGCAGGCACGCACGCATCGGTTGCACTGAATGCAGGCATCCAGATTCACGGCCATGGCCGGGTGCGACAAGTCGGGCGCCGGCTGCTCACGGCGCAAGGCCTTGAGTTCGGGTCGCACCTGAACGTCCATGTGCTGCGCCCACTGGGACAGCTCGCCGTGTTGGCCTGCAGACGGCTGTGCTTGGTCCGACGCATCGTCGTTCCACTTGTAGCCGGTGTCGGGCATGTCTGAGAGCAGCATCTCCAAGACCAGCTTCTGGCTCTTGACGGCGCGCTCGCTCTGGCTTTGCACGTCCATGCCGGCCGTCGCACTGCGGCAGCAGCTGGGCGCCAGCGTGCGCTCGCCCTTAACTTCCACCACGCAGGCGCGGCAGTTGCCATCGGGTCGCAGACCGTCTTTGTAGCAAAGGTGCGGGATCTCGATGCCCACGCGCTTGGCCACGCTCAAAATGGTTTCGCCGCTGTAGGCGGTCACCGCTTGGCCGTTGAGCGTGAAGTCCACGCTGGCCACGGTGATTTCAGCAAGTTGGGCGGGCGCGTTCATGACTGGCCTCCGAGTTCATGGGGGAAATATTTCTGGACACAACGGATCGGGTTGGGCGCGGCTTGCCCCAGACCACAGATGGACGCATCGCCCATCACCTGAGACAAGTCTTCCAAAGTGGCGTTGTCCCAATGGGGCGCCTCCATCAGGCTGACGGCCTTGGCCGTGCCCACGCGGCAAGGCGTGCACTGGCCGCAGCTCTCGTGCGCAAAGAAACGCATCATGTTCAGCGCGGCCTCGCGCGCCGTGTCGTGTTGGCTCAGCACAATGACCGCAGCCGAGCCGATGAAGCAGCCGTAAGGCTGCAAGGTGTCAAAGTCCAGCGGGATGTTGTCCATGCTGGCCGGCAAGATGCCACCCGATGCGCCCCCCGGCAGGTAGGCGTACAGCGTGTGGCCGTCGAGCATGCCCCCGCAGTACTGGTCGATCAGCTCGCGCAGGGTGATGCCCGCCGGCGCCAGCTTCACGCCGGGGTGCTTGACGCGCCCGCTCACGCTGAAGGAGCGCAGGCCCTTGCGGCCGTTGGCGCCAAAGCTGCTGAACCAGGACGCGCCTTTTTCCACAATGTCACGCACCCAATACAGCGTTTCAAAGTTGTGCTCCAGCGTGGGCAGACCAAACAGGCCCACTTGTGCGATGTAGGGCGGACGCATGCGCGGCTCGCCACGCTTGCCCTCGATGCTCTCGATCATGGCCGACTCTTCGCCGCAAATATAGGCACCCGCGCCGCGGCGCAACTCGATGAGCGGCAGTGCACAGGGCGGGTTGGCCTGCAAACGGGCCAGCTCCGATTCCAGCAGCGCACGTGCGCCGTGGTACTCATCCCGCAGATAGATATAACAGGCGCCCACACCCACGGCATGGGCCGCGATGAGCAGGCCTTCGAGAAACCGGTGGGGATCGCGTTCCAGGTAGGTGCGGTCCTTGAAGGTGCCGGGTTCGCCCTCGTCAATGTTCACCGCCATCACGCGCGGCGCAGGTTGCTCGCGAACGATGCGCCACTTGCGCCCGGCCGGAAAACCCGCGCCGCCCAAACCGCGCAGGCCGGAATCTTCCATGGCCTTGATGATGGGCTCCACGGGCTGCGTGCCCGCGAGCAGCTGGGCAATGAGCTGGTACCCCCCCTTGCTTTTGTAATCCTCCAGCCCGACAAAATCGGGTGAGACTTGCTGTTGCGTGAGCGCGGGTGACACCGGCTTGAGTGCCAGCGCCGCGGGATCGAAATTGGCGTGGCTGCTGGACTTGGCCTGCGTGCCCGCCCCCGCCTTGACCACCTCGGCCACACGCTCGGGCGTGGCCCGCAGCACCGGGTTCTGGTGAACCACCGCCACCGGCGCCTGCTCGCAACGACCCACACAAGGCGCGGAAATCACGCGCACTTTGCTCGGGTCCGAACCCAGCGCCGTGCGCAACTTGTCCATCAGGTTTTGCGCACCAGCCAGCTCGCAGCTCAGGCCATCGCACACGCGCACCGTCAGGCCCGGGGCCTGATCGTCACCACGCACCACTTCGAAGTGGTGGTAGAAAGTGGCGACCTCGTACACCTCGGTCATGGGGATGTTCATCTGCTTGGCCAAGGCCACCAAATGGCGGTCATGCAGGCAGCGGTAAGCGTCGTTGAGTTTGTGCAGGTGCTCGATCA
>CANGMW010000212.1 GCA_947454695.1 Comamonadaceae bacterium
CTGGCCACGTCATCGAGCAACACCACGCAGCGGCCTTGGATGGGCACATCCGGCAAAGCCACCTCGACTGAGCGGTCGCCATGGCGTACTTTGCGACACACGCCGTAGTCCATGCCATGACGATGCGCTGCTTGTTGTATCCACTGTGCAGACTCCTCATCCGGGCCAATGAGCAGGGCGTTGGGGTGATGCCGGGCGATCAAGTCGGACAGCCCCGGCGCGCCGCTCAAGACCACGGCCCGTTTCACCGGCGAGGCTTCTTGCAAGGTGGCCACCCGGTGCAGGTGGGGGTCGACGGTGATCAAGCCCTCAAAGAGCTCCGCCAAAAATTGCCCGATGACGCGTTGGCTGATGGCTTCCCCGGGCGTGAAGGCAATGTCCTGGCGCATGTAGGCCAGGTAGGGCGCGACCAGTGTGAGGTCTTGCGCGCCCAGTGAGCGGGCGGTGCGGGCGCACAGCAGCAACTCCAGCAGTTTGTCGTTAGGGTGGTCCAGCGTTCGCAGGATGGCTACCCGGGGCGGCAACTGAGCGGGCAGACGCAGCTTGGTCTCGCCGTCCGGAAAGCGATGGCGTTCAATGCAAGCCAGCGGCAGGCCGCTGGCGCGCGCAAGTCCTTGGGCGGATGCCAAGTCTTCTTCAAAGTGCAACAACAGTTCAGGGCGAGGCATCAAAACTCCACAAACACATGGGGAAGGTCCGTCGCAGCACCGATGGTGTAGCCATTGTGTTGGGCGCAGGCCTGCTTGGCGAATTCAAGATCCGCCGCAAAGCTGGCATACACACGGTACAAGACCGTCCCAACGATCACTTCAGCGCCGAGCTTACAGACCAGATCGACGCCGGCGTTCTGCACTTTGGGGGCACCAGCCAAGCGGGCGATGCGCGAGAGCTGAAAGTTATCCAAGCCCACCACCACTCCGGCGGCGTTGGCACAGACCTCAAAGCTCAAGTGACCCAGATGGGGATGTTGATGGTCAAAGGCGGTCGGCCCTTGGGCGTGGATGATGTCGCGCATTTTTGCAAGTGCGCGTCCAGAGTCCAAAATGTCGCGGGCAATCGCAAAGCCATCGCCACCGCGAATGTCGGGGTCGCATTCAATCAGGCGGCCCGCCAGCCGCAAAGCTTTTTGTCGCAGGTCCACGGGTCCCAGCGGATCGTTCTCCAGCACCCGCATCACATCGCGGGCCTCCAGCACGGGTCCGATGCCCTGGCCGATCGGCTGGCGTCCGTCGGTGATGACCACCTCCAGTGCGAGGTTCATGCGGTGTGCGACATATTCAAACAAACGGCGCAATTTTTGGGCCTCGGGCATCGAGCGCACTTTGGCGGTCGGACCAATCGGAATGTCCAGCACCAAATGGGTCGAGCCTGCCGCGATTTTCTTGGAAAGAATCGAGGCCACCATTTGCCCCGGGGAGTCCAGCGCCAGCGGTCGCTCGACCGATATCAACACATCATCGGCCGGAGAGAGGCTGGCGGTGCCCCCCCATGCCAGGCAGCCCCGGTGCGTTCGAACAATGTCCTGCAATTTGTCCATGGGCAGCTCGACCTGAGCTAAAACTTCCATAGTGTCTGCCGTACCCGCGGGCGAGGTGATGGCCCGCGAGGAGGTTTTGGGGAACAGCAGGCCGTGCGCGGCCACGATGGGGACCACCAGCATGGACGTTCGGTTGCCCGGAATGCCCCCGATGCAATGCTTGTCCACCACCAGCGTTTCGTGCCAGTCCAGTTGCTGGCCTACTTCAACCATGGCTTGCGTGAGGAAGTAAACCTCCTCGCGGTCCATCTCATCCCGGTTGGTGGCGACAACAAAGGCGGCCAACTCCATTTTTGAAAACCGGTGGTTGGCAATGTCGCGAACGATGCCGCGCAGGTCGTCGAGTCCGAGCCGCTCACCATCGAGTTTGCGGTGCAAGGCGCCCATGGAGGCCGGGGGCTCGGCTTGTCGCACAGACACCACATGGCCTTGCGGTAAGCCCAAATGCGCAAAGGCCTCTTTGGACAAACCCAGCTGGCCGCAGCTCACGATGGCGGTGTCTTCCACGACATTGAGAGTCGCCAGGATGCGGTGTCCTTCGGCATGGACCTCGACCTTGGACAGTGCTTGGAAGCCCTCGGCCCGGTAGATGTCGCAGTCTTTATGAAGGTAGGCTACGTTCTCGTAATAGGTGTCGATGAGCACGGGGCGCAGGGTCAGTTTTGCGCCGGTGGCCTTCTCTGCCGTGGCGGGAGTCCAAGGATCTGCGGGGTTCGTGAGGGGTGTTGTCATAGTCAGGAGACTACTCCGATTTGGAGGGGTCCCGGGCGTTTGTCGCGAATGAAACTAAGCGCGCGTGGCGCACAGCAAAAAGGCTCCCGAAGGAGCCTTTTGAATTGCAAAAACGCGTGGTTCTCAGACGCGCTTGCGGTATTCGCCGGTGCGGGTGTCGATTTCGACCTTGTCGCCTTGAGCCACGAAAATCGGCACACCGATTTCGAAACCGGTGGCGATCTTGGCCGGCTTGAGCACTTTGCCGGAAGTGTCGCCTTTGACAGCGGGCTCAGTCCAGGTGATTTCGCGCACCACGCTGGTGGGCAATTCCACCGAGATGGCCTTGCCGTCATAGAACACCACTTCAACGGCCATGCCGTCTTCCAGGTAGTTCAGCGAGTCGCCCATGTTTTCGGCTTCGACTTCGTACTGGTTGAAGTCAGCGTCCATGCAGACATACATCGGGTCAGCGAAGTAGGAATAGGTGCAATCTTTTTTGTCCAAAATCACCTGATCCATCTTGTCGTCGGCCTTGAACACGACTTCAGTGCCGAAGTTGGCGATCAGGCTTTTGAGCTTCATGCGCACGGTGGCGGAGTTGCGGCCACCACGGCTGTATTCGGTTTTCAGCACGACCATCGGGTCCTTGCCGTGCATGATGACGTTGCCGGCGCGAATTTCTTGAGCGATTTTCATAATGATGTTTCCATTCAGGTGCCGCTTGCAAGCATTCGCGACATTGAAGTCGCGTGCACGGCGCAGCAGGTCGGGGCGGCGCAGACACCCAGTCTGCTTAATTTCCGCAAAGCCTTGAATTTTAATGCTTTTTCAGCGTGCAACCGCAGTCTGGCGCTGTTGAGCGACAAATTCCAGTAATTGAGTTGTCAAATCGCGCTGAGCCAACAGCCCTTGGCGTGCGGATTGCATGCAGGCGCCCAGCGCCTGCAAATCAATAGGCGCCATGTCCGCCGTGGTCACTCCGTTCCAGACATGATGAAGCCGACGCACCGACGCGGGGGCTTGGAGCCAGTCCAAGAACGCATCAAGTTTGTCATGGTGTGCCTTGTCATGCTGAGGGTAGATCTGCCAAACAAAGGGTCGACCAGCCCACAGCGCCCGCACCAGCGAATCTTCACCGCGCACGAAGTTCAGGTCGCAGCTTCCTAATAGGTGGTCGTAGTCGGCTTGTGTGAGGTAGGGCAAGGTGTGCAGCACCAAGTGGTGCGCGGCATTCCAATTCGGGTCCTGAGTTTGCAGCTGCAACGCGACCGCCTGGACCGCCTGGCTAGCGCGTCCCGCCGTGATCAGCAATCGGGTGGGCGTGGTGTCTTTGGCCCACTGTGACAGCAAAGGCAGTAAGGCTTCGGGTTCATAGCAAAAGAGGGACACCACACGTTCGTTGGCGCGCGGCACAACGCCAAGGCCAGCCAACCAGTCCGAAGGTACAAGCTGCTGTAGTCGCTCCATCAGCATAGGCTCGCGCAGCAAGCCACCGGTTTTTGCGCTGAAGCCGGGATAGAAAAAATGTTTGTGCAGCCCCTTGGCCGGGCCGCTGAGCACCGGTGAGATCAAGCCGTGGTGTCGCTCCACATAGGGCTGGGCCGACAAGTATTCGAGGTTGAGCCAGACGCCGGGCTCAGTGCGCAGCTTGGCATGTTGTGCCCAGGCGACCAGAAATTCAGCCGGTGGCTCGCAGCCAAAAGCCTCCACCAAAACATCGCCCACATCATTCGCTTGCAGGTCCAGCGGGTGGGTCCAAGCCCGCACCGTGACACCGCGACAGCCTTGGGGCGCCATCCAGCGCAAGGCCTGCGGGTCGTCGACCCACAAGTCCACCTGCTGACCTCGCGCCGCCAGGTCTTGGCTCAAACGCCAGCACACGCCCAGATCACCGTGGTTGTCGATGACCTTGCAGAAAATCGCCCAGCGCAGGGCAGGGCGGGTGAGGCTGGTGGGGGCTGTCATGCCCCGATTGTCCACAAAGTGCGCGGTTCGGCCGGTGCACAATTGGCGTCATGTCCGATACCCCTGCCGCACCTCACCCCGAGCAATTGCTGAGCGACGTCGCCGGCTTGCCGGGCTTGCCGGGCGTTTACCGCTACTTTGATGCAGCGGGTGCGCTCCTGTATGTGGGCAAGGCCATCAATTTAAAAAAGCGGGTCTCCAGCTATTTCCAAAAAGACCACGGTGGCACGCGCATCGGACACATGGTGAGCAAAATCACCCGCATGGAAACCACGGTGGTGCGTTCCGAAGCAGAAGCGCTGCTGCTGGAAAACAACCTGATCAAGACGCTGCATCCCAAGTACAACATTCTTTTCCGGGACGACAAGAGCTACCCTTACCTCAAATTTTCAGGCACCGCGACGTCAAACCCTGCGACCAAGTCAAGCGGCGGGGC
>CANGMW010000213.1 GCA_947454695.1 Comamonadaceae bacterium
AAAGTGGCGCCGCCGCTGGAAAAACTCTACGACTGGTATTCCTTCAAGGTGTTGCCCAAGCTGGGTCAGTTCGTGGCGCAAGATGCGCACAGCTACCAGTACCTGGCCGAGTCCATCCGCATGCACCCCTCCCAGGAGGAACTCAAGACCTTGATGAAGTCCTGCGGCTTCGGGCATGTGGATTTTCACAACATGTCGGGCGGTATTGTGGCCCTGCATGTGGGTATTAAGTGCTAATTCTTTCGTTTACGTGTATCTTTACTTGAGATCGCAACAAGCGACCCTACCTTCGGGTTAATTAGGAGACATCACTATGAAACTTTGGACCGTCGTGCTGGCCGTGACATTGGCCTTGACAGGTTTTCAGGCAGACGCCAAACGCTTAGGCGGCGGCCGCTCCGTGGGCCAGCAGTCGAGCAATGTGACCCAGCGTCAAGCTTCTCCTTCCGCGCCCGCCGCTGCGCCCGCGCCTGCACCTAGCCCAGCAGCCGCTCCTCAAGCGCCCAAGCGGCCTTGGGGCGCGATGTTGGGTGGTCTGGCCGCAGGTTTGGGGCTGGCATGGCTGGCGCATTCCATGGGTTTTGGTGAAGGCATGGGCCAGTTCCTGATGATTGCCCTGCTGGTGCTGGGCGCCATGATGCTCATTGGCATGTTCCTGCGCAGCCGTCGGCCTGCTTCAGGCGCTGGTCCCTTCGCTTTCCAAGGCGCGGGCGGCGCCACCGTGCCCAATGATTACAAACCCCATAACGTGGGCAATGATGCGTCGGCGCGTCCGTGGGAGAGCCATTCGACCAATTTCGAGCCCCAGAGTGCTGCGTCGGGTGTTGTCATCGGCTCGGCCTTGTCGGGCGCGCAAGGTTGGGGCGTGCCGGCTGGCTTTGACGCTGAAGGTTTCCTCAAGGCCGCCAAAGCCAACTTCATCACCTTGCAAGCCGCTTGGGACAAAGCCGATGTGGCCTCTTTGCGCTCCATGATGACCGACGGCATGCTGGCAGAAATCCAGGCACAGCTCAACGATCGCGAAGTCCATACCGGCATCGATGCCAACAAAACCGAAGTGGTCATGATCGAAGCCCAGCTGCTGGGCATCGAAGAAGTGGGCGACGAGTACCTGGCCAGCGTGGAGTTCTCCGGCATGATCCGCGAAGACGCGTCAGCCGGTCCCAACCCCTTCCGCGAAGTCTGGAACATGACCAAACCCAAAAACGGCAGCCGTGGCTGGCTGGTGGCGGGTGTGCAGGCTTTGCAGTAATCAAAAGCACTCAGCAGGGCTTGCGCCCTGATTTCAGGGAATAATCGGGGACTATGGCAACACAGTCCCCGTTTTCTTTGCTGGAAGAGGCCTTCCAGAAACTCACCACCCAGTTCCAACCGCCCGCCTGGGCAGTGCAGGAGACACAACGGCGCGTGGTGCTGTTGCTCAACCATGTGTTGATGCAAGAGGCCGAGGCCTGTGCCCGTTTGGCGCGTCAAAAAAATCGGGTCGTTCTCTTTCAGTGGCGCGACATTCAATTCAAAGTGGTGGCCACGCCCGCCGGCTTGTTGGATCTGACGGGCAGCGACGCCCCGGTCGACCTGACCCTGACGGTGACCGAAGAGTCCCCGCTCAACCTGGCACAAACCGCTTTGCGCGGCGACAAACCGCCGGTGCGCATTGAAGGTGATGTGCAGTTAGCCGCCGAGGTCAACTGGCTGGCTGACCATGTGCGATGGGATATCGAAGAAGACCTTGCCCGACTGGTGGGCGATGCCCCGGCACATGCCATCGGGCAAGCTGCCAAACGGGTGGTGCAGGCCTTGCGTCAATTCATCGCGTCGCGCATGCCGGCGGATTCATCGGGAGTGTCTGCATGAGGCGGCTGTTGCGCGGCGTCTTCATCGTCTGGATCGCATTGCGCTATGGACTCGATGAACTGCTGCTCAACAGCCTGAATAAACCCTGGCTGCGTGTTCTGGCACGCGTCTTAACGGTGGGGCGACGCTTCACTGCGCCACGTGGCCAGCGGCTGCGCGAAGCCCTGGAGCGACTCGGGCCGATTTTTGTCAAGTTCGGCCAGGTCTTGTCCACCCGGCGTGACCTGCTGCCCACTGACATTGCGGATGAACTGGCCCGCTTGCAGGACCGCGTGCCGCCGTTCAGCTCCGACGTGGCCATCGCCACCATCGAGCGCGCGTTTGGTAAACCGGTGGACACCTTGTTCACCCACTTCGAACGGGTGCCGGTGGCCAGTGCTTCTATAGCCCAAGTCCACTACGCCACTTTGAAAGATCGTCAAGGGCGCTTGCGCGAGGTGGCGGTCAAGGTCTTGCGTCCGGGCATGTTGACGGCGATTGAAAAAGACCTGCGTCTTCTGCGCATGATGGCCGCTTGGGTGGAGCGCTTGTCTGCCGATGGCAAGCGCCTCAAACCCCGCGAAGTGGTGGCGGAATTTGACAAGTACCTGCACGACGAGCTTGACCTCGTGCGCGAAGCCTCTAGCGCAGCGCAACTGCGTCGCAACATGGAGGGGCTTAACCTGGTGTTGATTCCTGAAATGCTGTGGGATTACTGCACGTCTGATGTGATTGTGATGGAGCGCATGAACGGTGTGCCGATTGGTCAGGTCGCGCGCTTGCGCGAGGCGGGCGTCGATTTCAAAAAGCTGGCGCGTGATGGGGTGACGATCTTTTTCACTCAGGTGTTTCGCGATGGTTTTTTCCATGGCGACATGCACCCGGGCAATATTCAGGTGAGTCTGGAGCCAGCGACGTTTGGACGCTACATTTCGCTGGATTTCGGCATCGTGGGCACGCTCACCGAGGTCGACAAAGAGTACCTGGCGCAGAACTTCACCGCGTTTTTCCGCCGCGACTACAAGCGCGTGGCCGAGTTGCACATTGAGTCAGGTTGGGTGCCGGCGCAAACGCGCGTGGATGAACTCGAGGCCGCGATTCGCAGTGTGTGCGAGCCCTACTTTGACCGTCCTTTGAAAGAAATCTCGCTGGGCATGGTGCTCATGCGTTTGTTCCAGACGTCGCGCCGTTTCCAGGTGGAGATCCAACCACAGCTCGTGCTGCTGCAAAAAACTTTGCTCAACATCGAGGGCTTGGGGCGCGACCTGGACCCGAATCTGGATTTGTGGAGCACGGCCAAGCCGTTTCTCGAGAAATGGATGATCAACCAGATCGGCCCGCGCAAGCTGCTGGAAGAACTCAAAAATCAGGCGCCACGCTATGCCAAGCTGCTGCCCGAGTTACCGCACCTCTTGCATGACTTTCTCAAGCAACGCCAGCATTCTGATGCCACGGCTTTGCGTGAACTGCTGGCCGAGCAAAAGCGCACCAACCGCTTGTTGCAAGCCCTGGTGTGGGGTGGCGTGGGTTTTGTCTTTGGGCTGGTGGTGATGCAGCTGGTGGTGAGGATCCGGCTTTTCTAAAATAATTTCGGTGGTGAGAGCGAGGTACGTGTCGTGTTGCTAACGCTGGTCTTTGTCTATTTGCTGATCACAATTGCCATTGGCCTGGTGGCGGCCAAACGGGTCAAGAGCTCGGCCGACTTTGCCATTGCCGGGCGACGACTGCCGCTGGTAATGATCATCACCACCACCTTTGCCACCTGGTTTGGTTCCGAGACGGTGCTGGGCATCCCGGCCAAATTTGTCAACGGCGGCTTGCACGCTGTGGTGGAAGACCCTTTCGGCGCAGGTACTTGTCTCATCCTGGTGGGCTTGTTCTTTGCCGGCAAGCTCTACCGCATGACCTTGCTGACCATCAGCGACTTCTACCGCGAGCGTTACGGACGCACGGTGGAGGTGGTGTGCTCCCTCATCATCATGCTGAGCTATCTGGGTTGGGTGTCCGCACAGGTCACCGCCTTGGGGCTGGTGTTCAATGTGCTCTCAGCGGGCGCCATCAGCATCCCCTTGGGTATGGTGATTGGCGTGGTGTCCATCCTGGCCTACACCCTGTTTGGCGGCATGTGGTCGGTGGCGGTGACTGACTTCATTCAAATGATCATTCTGGTTGGCGGTCTGGCGATCCTGGCGTTTTTTGCCGCCGACATGGCCGGTGGCGCAGACAAGGTGATGCAGCTGGCCATCAGCCGCGACCTGTTCAAGTTCTGGCCTGAGCCGAGCCTGAAAGACATGGTGTTTTTCTTTGCTGCGGCGATCACCATGATGTTGGGCTCCATCCCGCAGCAGGATGTGTTTCAGCGGGTGATGTCGGCCAACACGCCCTATGCGGCCACGCGCGGGCCGGTGATCGGTGGCATCTGCTACATCCTGTTTGCGTTTGTGCCCATGTTCCTGGTGGTCAGTGCCTTGGTGATCATGCCCGAGCAAACCGCCGAACTGCTCAAAGACGACCCGCAAAAAGTTTTGCCCACGCTGGTGCTGGAGAAGATGCCGTTTGTCATGCAGGTCTTGTTTTTCGGTGCCTTGCTCTCGGCCATCAAATCCACCGCCTCCGCCACCCTGCTGGCACCCAGCGTGACTTTTGTCGAGAACATCTGGCGCCAGTTCCAACCCCAGCAAGGCGATCAGCAAGAGTTGCGTACCATGCGCATCACCGTGCTGGTCTTCAGCACCTGCGTCTTGGTCTACGCCATCCTGATGCAGGGCACACCCATTTACGAGATGGTGT
>CANGMW010000214.1 GCA_947454695.1 Comamonadaceae bacterium
GACCAGCAGCAGGCCGCGTGGAATGCGGCCGCCCAGTTTTTGGAATTTTTGCGGGTCCTTGAGGAAGTCCACGACCTCCTTGACCTCTTCCTTGGCTTCATCGCAACCAGCCACATCGGCAAAGGTCACCTGGTTGGCGTTCTCATCGAGCAAGCGCGCCTTGGACTTACCAAAGCTGAAGGCGCCGCCCTTGCCACCACCTTGCATCTGGCGCATGAAATAAATCCACACACCAATGAGCAAGAGCATCGGGCCCCAGCTGACCAACAAGGTCATGAGCAGGGAGCTTTCTTCGCGCGGCTTGACGTCAAACTTCACGCCGTTGTTGATGAGGTCGCCCACCAGACCGCGGTCCAGGTAAGTGGCGGTGGTTCTGAGTTTGCGGTCGTCTTGCGTGATGGCCAAGATCTCAGACCCGCCCTGTCCCTCTTGGATGACCGCACTCTTGATGTGTTTGTTGCGTACCTCTTCGAGGAAGTCCGAATAACCCACAGCTGTGGCCGAGCCGCCGCTGCGCGAATCAAATTGTTTAAAGACAGTGAACAGCACGAGTGCGATCACCAGCCAAACGGCAATTTTTGAAAACCACTGATTGTTCAAGCGAGGCTCCAATTGGGAAGCTAGAAGATTGCTAGGTGAGTGCCATTTTAGGCGTTTCAAGGTCCTGAGCCCTTATTTCGCAGCAGCCCACAAGGAAAACACGGGAATTCGCGGTTTTCGACCCGGAAATTCGGGTTTACCCCGTCAGACCAGACTTTTGAGGCCCACACCGATCAAAAAAGTCTCCGAAGAACGGTCACGTGAAGCTTTGGGCTTGAGTGGCTTGGCGGTCTTGAAGTTGGCCTTGAACATGGCCAAGAGTTCGTTGTAGCCCGCACCATGAAAAACCTTGGCGACCAACGCACCTTCGGGCTTCAAATGATCACGGCTGAAGGCAATGGCCAATTCAATCAGGTCCGCTATGCGGGCCGTGTCCACCGACGCAATGCCCGAGAGGTTGGGCGCCATGTCCGACACCACCACATCCACCGAACGCGACTGCAAGGCCAGCTCGAGTTGGGCCAACACATCAGCCTCGCGGAAATCGCCCTGGATGAAATGCACGCCTTCGATCGGCTCCATCGGCAACAAATCCAGCGCAATGATCGTGCCGTTGAGCGCGCCCACCGCGGCCCCGTCTGGGGAGAGCCTGCGCCGCACATACTGGCTCCAGGCACCCGGCGTGGAGCCTAAGTCCACGACCAGGGAGCCGGGTTTAATCAGGCCCAGCGTTTCGTCAATTTCCTTGAGCTTGTAGGCCGCCCGCGCCCGGTAGCCTTCTCGTTGAGCCAGCTTGACGTAGGGGTCGTTGATGTGGTCGTGCAACCAGGCCTTGTTGACCTTTTTGCTCTTGGTGGTGACTTTCATAGATGCCTATTGTGCTCCGGGGCGATAATACCCATATGCCTGCAATTCAACTGACCCCTGCTCAACGCAAAGAACACCGCGCCCTCGCCCATCATCTCGACCCGGTGGTGATGATCGGCAACGACGGCCTGACGCCCGCTGTCACCAAAGAAACGGACGCGGCGCTGAATGCCCACGGCCTGATTAAGGTGCGCGTGTTTTCAGACGACCGCACGGCCCGCGACACCATCTTGCAAACCCTGTGCGATGCGCTCAATGCCGCACCGATCCAGCACATCGGCAAGCTTCTGGTGCTGTGGCGTCCCCAGCCGGCCAAAGAACGCACGGTGGACGAAGACCGCAAAGCCGGACCGCGTGACTTCAAAGTGTTGTCCTACAGCAAACGTGCCGGCCAGCGTCCTGAGGTGAAAACCCTGCGCGTCTTGGGCAACCAGCGCCTCACCCCGGGCGGTAAGGTCAAGCGGGCCAAAGCCCCCCGACAACTCAGCCTGAAAAAACGCAGCCAAGCCTGAATCGCATGGGCTCATGCGAGCCCGGTATTCACGGCGTCAATCCAAACCGGCTCAAGCCGTCTCTGGACGGCGATCCAAGCGCCAGAACACCACGCTGGCACATACCCATTGCAGCAAATACATGCCGCTGCCCAGGCTATGCCACAGGGCCAAGTTCTCGCGCGCCACAATGCGAGGCGCCACTGCGAACTCCGACAACAAGGCCAACAACAACCCCAAGGCCACAAAGCCTGATGTGATTTGATCCATGGCCTTGCTTTGCGCCAGTTGGGGTGTCCAAGCGGGTTCAGTGTGGTGCGCAGTTCCCGCCAGCAACAAGCCCATACCGCACACCACGGCGACCCAGGTTTGGGCCGCAAACAGCTTGGCCGCCATCGCCCCGGCCATCGCCGGCGTGGGTAGATTCGCAAACAGCAGGGGCACCACACCAAAGCCTGTCGTGCTCAGACTGCCCCACCACAAGGCAGCCAGCCACATGGGCAAGCGCTGCCAGCGAGACCGGTAGGACACTGGCATCCTCAGGGCTCAGAGGTATTTGATCGCGACGATTTCAAAACGTTTGATGCCACCGGGTGCTTGCACCTCGGCGGTATCGCCCTCTTCCTTGCCAATCAGGGCACGGGCAATGGGCGAGCTGATGTTGACCAGGCCCAGTTTCAAATCGGCCTCGTCTTCACCCACGATTTGGTAAGTGACGGTGTCACCACTGGCTTCGTCTTCCAACTCCACCGTCGCACCGAACACCACCCGGCCACCGGCGTCGATGTCCGTCGGATCGATGATTTGCGCCGCAGACAACTTGCCCTCCACCTCCTGGATGCGGCCTTCGATAAAGCCTTGCCGATCCTTGGCGGCGTCGTACTCGGCGTTTTCGCTCAAGTCGCCTTGCGCGCGCGCTTCAGCAATGGCGTTGATGACCCAGGGACGGTCAACCGTTTTCAGCTGATGCAGTTCCGCTTTGAGTTTTTCCGCGCCGCGCTTGGTAATAGGAATGGTGGCCATAAGAACATCAATTGAGCAAGGGTCAAAAGTAACGGGGGCAGGTCAGCGTTGTGCACTGAACTCTGCCCCCGCGAGGGTTGGCTGATTTTAAGCCAGTTGGGCGTGCATCTCCTGCACCGAGATCACCCCCAGGTCATCAAGGTATTTCATGCCCTGCACGGCCGCTTCAGCGCCGGCAATGGTGGTGAAGGTGGTGACCCGCCCCATCAGCGCCGAGGTGCGGATGTAGCGTGAGTCGGCAATCGCGTTTCGGCGCTCTTCCACCGTGTTGATGACCAAGGAGATCTCCTCGTTCTTGATCATGTCCACAATGTTGGGGCGGCCTTCGGTGACCTTGTTGACTACGGTGCACGCTAAACCGGCTGCTTGCATGAAAGCGGCTGTGCCCTTGGTCGCCACCACGTTGAAGCCCATAGCAATGAGCTCGCGGGCGACTTGCAGGGCGCGCGGCTTATCGCCTTCTCGCACCGAGATGAAGACCGTGCCATCGCGCGGCAGCTTGGTGCCCGCACCGAGCTGCGATTTGACGAACGCTTCGCCAAAGGTCTTGCCCACGCCCATCACCTCGCCGGTGGATTTCATCTCCGGGCCCAGAATGGTGTCCACACCGGGGAACTTCACAAACGGGAACACGGCTTCTTTCACGCTGAAGTACGGCGGCGTGACTTCATGGGTAATGCCTTGCGAGGCCAGCGACTGACCGGCCATGCAACGCGCCGCTACTTTGGCGAGTTGAATGCCTGTGGCCTTGGACACATAGGGCACGGTGCGCGAGGCGCGCGGGTTGACTTCCAGCACGTAGATCACGTCTTTGCCATCCACATGCTGAATGGCGAACTGCACATTCATCAGGCCCACCACATTCAGGGCACCGGCCATGGCCGCGGACTGGCGCTTGAGTTCGGTCACGGTCTCAGGCTTCAAGCTGTAGGGCGGCAAGGAACAAGCCGAGTCGCCGCTGTGCACCCCGGCTTGCTCGATGTGCTCCATCACGCCGCCGATGAAGGTCTTGCCCAGCGGGTCGCGCAGGCAGTCCACATCGCACTCGATCGCGTCATTCAGGAAGCGGTCCAGCAGCACGGGCGAATCGTTGGAGACCTTGACCGCTTCGCGCATGTAGCGCTCCAGGTCACGCTGCTCGTGCACGATTTCCATGGCACGTCCACCCAGCACATAGCTGGGACGCACCACCAGCGGGTAGCCCAGTGCAGCTGCTTTTTCCAGCGCTTCGGGTTCGGTGCGGGCGGTGGCGTTGGGCGGCTGGCGCAGGCCGAGCTCGTGCAAGAGTTTTTGGAAACGCTCGCGGTCTTCGGCCGCATCGATCATGTCGGGGCTGGTGCCGATGATCGGCACGCCTTCGGCTTCCAGACCGAGCGCGAGTTTGAGCGGGGTTTGGCCGCCGTACTGCACGATCACGCCGGTGGGCTTTTCTTTGTCCACGATTTCCAGCACATCTTCCAGCGTCAGCGGCTCGAAGTACAGGCGGTCGGAGGTGTCGTAGTCGGTGGAGACGGTCTCGGGATTACAGTTGACCATGATGGTCTCATAGCCATCCTCGCGCATGGCCAGTGCGGCGTGCACGCAGCAATAGTCGAACTCAATGCCTTGGCCGATGCGGTTGGGGCCGCCACCGAGCACCATGATTTTTTTCTTGTTCGTGGGCTCGGCCTCGCACTCGTCCTCGTAGGTGGAGTACATGTA